>NZ_JBBCWG010000005.1:0-264770 GCF_037146035.1 Chryseobacterium sp. MMO-72 | reverse complement strand
ATAACAACGACAGAATAAGATTAAATCTAAAAGGAAAGAGCCCGGTACAATACCGAACTCTTTTCTATCGAAATATTGTGTAATTTTGTCTAAACTTTTGGGTGCAGTCTACTTACGTTGGGGATTTTTTTTAATCTGATTTTTCCATTCAAGGAATTTCTAGTTTATTCATTGTTTTAATAAATATAATTCTATAATATTATTGTCTTTTTTCAAGTCTTCAGGTGCCATTTTTTCAAATTTGTGAAAAATTTCATTATGTTAATTGGTGTAAAATTATATATAGTTACCATGAAAAAATTATATTTGTAAGACTAAGAGAATTTATGAGAGTTTACAACACCAAACATTTCCTGAAAATCCTTTTCAGCTTGCATAAAAGCGACACTTTAAAAATATTATTTCCAAGCATGATCCTCGTCGGATTGTATTCGTGGGGCATAGAATACCTTGAAATTGAGCATTTCCGGCTTAATTCAAAATCAGGGATCAGCAATGTGGGTTTAATTCATTCTCTATTAGGCTTTGTTCTTTCTTTATTGTTGGTTTTCAGAACAAACACCGCATACGACCGATGGTGGGAAGGCAGAAAACTGTGGGGAAAACTGGTGAATGACACCCGTAATTTTGCCATAAAAGTGAATACTATTTTGGGCGACGACAGACAGAATGCTGAGCAAATTGCAAGATATTTAAAGTTTTTTCCTCACTTTTTAGCAAAACATTTATCTAAAGAATCTACCCGACTGGCTTTGGATGAAGATTATTCCGAAATAGAGAAAGAGCTGAAAAATCATGGACCGAGTGAAATTATCATTCTGATGAGTCACAAATTAAATCAGTTAAAGAAAGAAGGAAAAATCTCAGATATTGAAATGCTGTATCTCGACACCCAGCTTTCCGGTTTTCTGGATGTTTGCGGCGGTTGCGAGAGAATTAAAAATACGCCGATTCCCTATTCTTATTCATCATTCATTAAAAAATTTATCATTCTGTATGTTTTTGCACTGCCGATTGCTTACGTTATCAATATCGGAAATTACATTATCCCGCTTACGGTATTCATTTATTATGTTCTGATGAGTCTTGAACTGATTGCCGAAGAAATTGAAGATCCTTTTAATAATGACGAAAACGATATTCCGATGGAAACCATTGCCCAGAATATTGAGAAAAACGTTCATCAGATCATGGGGTACTAAAAAATAACAAAATCCGTTTTTATCTGAAAATCGTAAATATTTATACCTAATTTTGACAAAAAAATAAAATTGGTACAGAAATTAAAACTGGAAGAACTCAACAGAATTGATGTGGAAACCTTTAAATCGGTTGAGAAAATTCCTTTGGTAGTAGTTTTAGACAACATCAGAAGCATGCACAATGTGGGTGCAACGTTCAGGACGGCAGATGCGTTTTTGGTTCAGAAGATTATCCTTTGCGGAATCACGCCGCAGCCTCCACACCGCGAAATCCACAAAGCCGCTTTGGGAGCTACGGAAAGCGTAGCCTGGAGTCATGAAAATGATATTAATACGGTCATTAATGATTTAAAATCTCAGGGATTTGAAGTGGTGGGAATCGAGCAGACCACCAACAGCCAGATGATCACAGATTTCACCATCGATAAAACAAAAAAATACGCGGTGATTTTAGGAAATGAAGTGGAAGGAATAAGTGATGAAGCATTGCCCAATATCGATTCTTTCCTTGAAATTCCTCAGTTGGGAACCAAACATTCTTTAAATGTAAGCGTTTGCGGAGGAATTGTGATGTGGGAATTTGCAAAGGCTTTAAAATAAAAAAACTGCATATGTCTAAGAGACAGTGCAGTTTGAAATAAATCTAATAAAAAGTAAAAATGAAAGGCGACAAAGGTACTCTTTTTTTTTACACCAACAAATTTTAAAATTATTTTTTTTTATTTTCCTGAAAAAAAGTATTATTTTGAAGAAAAGTTTCGTTTAATTTTTTATAAATTAGCACAATGTTTATCAAGGATTATATCTCAAAAGACTTCCCGTGTTTCAGCCTTTCTGACTCGATAGAATCAGCGAGGGAAATGTTAGAGGCATTTGGATATTCTCATATTTTCATCAAAAAATCCCATCATTTTTACGGTGCAATTGCACAGGATTTCCTGTATGAAGAGGAAGGGACGCTGAAAAACCTCGAACATCAGATCGAGCGTTTTGCCATTCTGGAGGATAACAATATTATGGACAGCATCAGAATATTCTATACTTTTAATTCTAATGTAATTCCTGTTATTAATAAATCCGAGAAATATCTGGGATACATCAGTTGTGAAGATATTTTTCAGGATTTTTCAAAATATCCGCTGTTTTCCGAATCGGGAGCCATTCTTACGGTGGAAACTCCGGCAAGAAAATATTCGATGACGGAGATTGCCAATATTGTAGAAAGCAATAATTCTAAATTTTACGGTGCATTTATCAGCTTCATGTCGGATGAAGTGATTCAGGTAACGATAAAGATTGGCAATGAAAATCTGAGTTCTATTGATGAAACATTCGACCGATATGATTACCGCATCGTACAGAAGTACTATTCTGATGAAAAATCAGACTTATTGCAGGACAGATTCGGGTTTTTCCAGAAATTCATAGAAATATAAAAACTAATGAAGGCAGCCATTTATTCTCAGAAAAAAGATCTTGATACTTTTTTATATTTAAGCAAATTTATTTCCGAGCTGGAAAGCAGAGGTGTAAAATCTGTTTTGTACGATGAGATGGCTGAAGCGCTTCAGTTTTCAAAGATTTTTGAGACATTTAATAATAAAAAAGACCTTCTGGAAAAAGAAGTGGATCTTTTCTTCACTTTTGGCGGAGACGGAACGATTGTGAATTCTCTCACCTTCATCGAAGATCTTGAAATCCCGATCGTCGGGGTAAATACCGGAAGATTAGGATTTCTGGCAAGCTTTACCAAAGAAGAAGCATTTAAAGAGTTGGATTCTATTCTGAAAGGCGATGTAAAAACAAGCCGCCGTTCTGTAATTCAGGTTGTTTCGCCTGTTCTGGAGAATTTTTTCCCGTACGCTTTAAATGATGTTACGGTGTCCAGAAAGGAAACCACTTCCATGATTACGGTAGATTCTTATATTAATAATGAGTTTCTGAATGTTTTCTGGGGAGACGGTGTTATCGTTTCCACTCCTACAGGTTCTACGGCGTATTCGTTGAGCTGTGGAGGACCGATCATCTCGCCAAACAATGAAAACTTCGTCATCACGCCTATTGCACCGCATAATCTTAATGTAAGACCTTTGGTCGTGAATGACAGCGTGGAAATTAAATTCGGAGTCGAAAGCCGCGTTTCACAATATTCTCTTTCTCTGGATTCCCGGTTGATTCATATTGAAACGGATCAGGAAATTGTGATTAAAAAGGCAGATTTCCAGATATTACTCGTTCAGCCGAATAACTTAAGTTTCTACGAAACCATCCGCCAGAAGCTACTTTGGGGAAGAGATAAAAGAAATTAAGAATATTTTAAAAATTATTACCTTTACAGGAATTTAAAAACACCCTAATAATTTATATTAAAAAGCAAAACATGAGCAGAATTTTCCCGGCAGGAGTTGCCACAGGTCAATTAGTTACTGATATTTTTCAGCATGCTAAAGAAAACAAATTTGCATTACCAGCAGTAAACGTAATTGGTTCCAGCAACGTAAACGCGGTTTTGGAAACTGCAGCAAAACTAAACTCACCTGTTATCATTCAGTTCTCTAACGGAGGAGCTGCTTACAACGCAGGAAAAGGGTTAAGCAACGACGGACAGAAAGCAGCTATTTTAGGAGCTGTAGCCGGAGCAAAACATATCCATACCCTTGCAGAAGCTTACGGAGCAACGGTAATCCTTCACACAGACCATGCTGCAAAAAAATTATTGCCTTGGATCGACGGATTAATGGATGCTAACGAAGAATTCTACAAGCAGACAGGAAAATCGCTGTACTCTTCTCATATGTTGGATCTTTCTGAAGAATCTCTGGAAGAAAATTTAGAAATTTCAGCGAAGTACTTCGAAAGAATGGCTAAACTTCAAATGACTTTAGAAGTAGAAATCGGAGTTACAGGAGGTGAAGAAGACGGTGTAGATAATTCGGATGTAGACAATTCTAAATTATATACGCAACCGGAAGATATCGCTTACACTTATGAAAAGTTAAAAGCTGTTTCTGATAACTTTACGATTGCTGCTGCTTTCGGAAACGTACACGGTGTTTATAAGCCCGGAAACGTGGTTCTTACGCCAAAAATCCTTGATAATTCTCAGAAATACGTTCAGGAGAAATTCGGAACTGCTGAGAAACCGATTAATTTCGTATTCCACGGAGGTTCCGGATCTACTTTGGAAGAGATCAGAGAAGCGATTGATTATGGGGTAATTAAAATGAATATTGATACTGACCTTCAGTTTGCTTACACAGAGGGAATCAGAGATTATATGGTAAACAATATCGATTATTTAAGAACTCAGATCGGAAATCCGGATGGGGAAGAAAAACCGAACAAAAAATTCTATGACCCAAGAGTTTGGGTAAGAAAAGGTGAGGAAACTTTCTCTAAGAGACTGGTTCAGGCATTTGAAGATTTAAATAACGTAAATACGCTAAAATAAATTATAAATTTTAGATTATAGATTTTAAATTATTTTTAATCTGTAATCTAAAATTCAAAATCTAAAATTTTATACATGGCATTCGAGTGGTTTAAAAGAAAAGCACAAAATATTACGACATCTACTGATGAGAAAAAAGACGTTCCCAAAGGTCTTTGGCATCAGACTCCATCAGGAAAAGTGGTGGAACATGATGAATTGAAGAGAAATAATTATGTTTCTCCGGAAGACGGTTTCCATGTAAGAATAGGAAGTGCAGAATTTTTTGATATCCTTTTCGATGAAGGCAAATTCACGGAACTGGATGCTAATGTTGAAAGTATTGACATTCTGAACTTTAAAGATACTAAATCTTACACAGACCGTCTGAAGGAAGTAAAAGCTAAAACCAAACTTACCGATTCCATCAGAAATGCAGTAGGAACCGTAAAAGGTACTGAAATGGTTGTTTCCTGTATGGATTTTGCTTTCATCGGCGGTTCTTTAGGTTCCGTAATGGGTGAAAAAATCAGAAGAGCGATCGATTACTGTATTGAGAAAAAACTTCCTTATATGATTATTTGTCAATCCGGTGGAGCGAGAATGCAGGAAGCAACGTATTCTTTGATGCAGTTGGCTAAAGTACAGGCTAAACTGGCTCAGCTTTCAGAAGCAGGACTTTTATACATCGCTTATCTTTGTGATCCTACTTTTGGCGGAATTACAGCCTCTTTCGCAATGACAGCAGATATTATCATGGCTGAACCGGGTGCTTTGATCGGTTTCGCAGGACCAAGAGTTATCCGTGAAACCATCGGAAGAGATTTACCGGAAGGTTTTCAGACTTCAGAATTCCTTCAGGAAAAAGGTTTTGTAGATTTTATCGTTAAAAGAACAGAAATCCGAGATACTGTTGCTAAAACAGTGAATTTATTAGCTGTAAAAGCATAATAATTGTAACAAAATAACACAATCTCTCTCTAATTAGGGAGAGATTTTTATTTATGAGAACTTTCAAGATATTTTTCAGTACCATCCGAAGTATGAGTTTTAAAAAGATTATCCGTCTTTTAACGCTTGTTCTTCCTCATCCTGTTTTCTCATTGCTCAGTTTTCATGCCACCGTTCAGGCATATACGATTGCTCAGAAAAAATTCCCTAAAACTGCATCTACCAATGGTGTGGGAAATGCTTTCAGACACGCTCTTTGGTGCTGTTTTATTGCGATGTACTGCTCTAAAGTCTCTTCGCCTCAGAAAGCGCTGAAATTCTGTAAAAGAATCACCGATATGCACGAAGAATTATTCCCGAACAAACCTCTGGAAACCAAAATGGATCTCCACAACAATAAATTCGGAATGGATTACTTTAAAGAGCTGCTTCCGGGAGTTCACCGCCAGTTTTTCGAGAAAAGTTTTTTCATCGAAGGTCTGGAAAAGAAAATGAAGGATGCTAAAGTTCTGAAAAATCTGGATGATGATTTTGAGGGGTTTCTGGTTTATCTGGATTGATATGATTATATTGTATTAGTTTTTAAAACGAAATAATTTCGTCTTTAAATATTAATTTAAACTAATACACCATGAACGAAAGATACTCAAGAAACCGACTTTATGTAAACAATAGCGAACAAAGTATTATTAAAAATTATCCTATTCTTCTCGCAGGATGCGGAATTGGGAGCAATATTGCAGAATGCGCTTTACGTTTTGGCTTTGAAAATATAACCCTTATTGACGGGGATATAGTCGAAATATCTAATCTTAACCGACAGAATTTCACCGAAAAAAATTTACAACAAAATAAAGCACAAACTCTTTATAAACGGTTAAAAGAAATTAATCCGGAAGCGGACATCAAATATATAAGTGACTTTATTGATCATAATAACGTTAATAAAATCCTAAAAAATATAAAGGTTGCTTTTAATGCATTAGACTTTACTTCAGACATTCCTATTGTTTTTGATGAAATAGCACAAAAAAAAGGAATTCCCGTCATTCATCCTTATAATTTAGGTTGGGCAGGCTTAGTAACCGCAATACACCCAAATGGACAAAATTTTCAAATTTTGGGTCACAATAAACAATTGAATGAATTAAAAATTGTAGATTTTGTTATGGAAGAATTAGCTCAAAAAGAAAAAGAAGTATCATGGCTTGCTAAAATAGTAAATGATTATAAAAATGAAAAAGAAACTCTTCCTCCTCCTCAACTATCAATAGGTTCATGGCTCGTTGCCGGGATGTGTACTACCCTTTTGTATAAAATAGCAACTGAGAAAAAAAGCAGGTATTTTCCAGAATTTTACTTTAAAACTATTGCAGATTAGCTAAATAAGCTTGTTATTGGTTGCATAAGCCAAAGCTTCTGTAATATTTTGTACATTAATTTTATCAAATAGCTTTCTGCGATGAAATTTTATTGTATCTGCTGTAAGATACATTTTTTCTGCTATTTCATTAATGGTAAGACCCTGCGCATAAAGAAGCAAAATTTCTGTTTCTCTGTCTGAGAGTTTTATCTTCTTACTTTTTTCCCATTTATTTGACGATAGCCAGAATAACCAGATATCATCACTTCCATCTTTAAAAATCTGAATATTTCCTGACGTATTATTTTGCGAAAGAGAGACAATACACATTGCTTTCCATATCTTTCCTTCTTTATTAAGAAATAGAGGTGTAAGCTTATGATTAATCAGTATACTTTTTCCTGAATCTTTTACCAGATGGAAATCATAAGAAATTGTATAAAGTTTTCTTTCTTCAACAGGAATATTTTCATAAAAATTAAATCCTACTTCATTAATTTTCAGTAACAACTGGAGATCATCTTTTTTTACATGCTTAAAATAAAAGGCATAACCCAACTCTTTTACTTCGTCAGGAGTATGACCGCATAAGAAAAGAGGGTTATCCGAAACATAATCAAAACTTTTTTTCTGATAATCTATTATATAAAGACTTTTATAGGTAATTCGGGCAAATGCTTTTACAGGTTCCAGATAATCAAAAGTCTGTAGAAGTTCATTCTGCGAAAGATTATTCACAGTATTTCTATCAGAAAAGAACTGGTTGATTTCATCCATACAATATTTTTATATACAAAGCACACTACACTCGAGTGTAGTTTTATGTCTTTGATAACAAATCTACACAAAAGTGTAGTAATGTCCCATAAAAATCAAAATAAATTTAATCAAAAATCACTAAACCATGAAAACTATTAAATTTTCAGTCTTAGAAAAGTCCGAATTGAGGAAGCTTGCAGAATTTGTTGTACAGGAAAATTTCTCACACCACAATGAAAATTTTTGTCATGATCCAAGTTTTATTAGAAAGGAAATTGAATATGTTCTGAATGAAGAAAAAAGTTTTTCCAATTCAAGAATAATTGTTGCACAAAATAATAATCAAATCATTGGGTCCATAAGAACTTTAAAATGGAACATGAAAGATATATTGCCTATTGAAAAAATGTTTTCTGTTAAGTTAAGCAGTTTTCTCGATAGTGAGCAGTACAATATTTGGCATATCGGAAGGTTTGCAATTAAAAAGGGGCGTAAAGAAGGTGGAATCAATTTATTTAAAACATTAATGACTTTCGCCATTCAGGATGTATGCAGTGAAGAAAATACATTAGCCATTGCTGAATGTGATGCTAAACTTTTAAAAATTTTAAAAATTTTAGGTATAAATGCTCATCCTATTACTAATTCTATTCACTATTTAGGCTCTGAAACCATTCCAATTATTTTAGAACATGAAAGTCTAAAGAACTTTCTTAAAAAAAATATTTATCTAGTAAAAAATTATGACTTGGATATTCTACACAGAAGTGTAGTATTTGCAGACTCTATTAAAAACTACACTTTTGTGTAGCTAATAAAAAAAATTGGCTCATTATCTTTGATATTAACCATGAAAAACATATTATTTTTTTTAACATTTATTTTCTTCGGAATTTTTATAAAAAGCCAGACAATTAGCGGCATAGTTGTCAATTCCCAAAATCAGGGAATTGCATACGCAGAAATATCCTTAATAAAAGAAAATATAAAAAAGAATACAATAAGTAATAGTAACGGAAATTATGAAATATCTGTTCCAGAGAAGGGCACTTATAAATTATCAGTAGTAAAGGACGGAGAAGTAATTATAAAAAAAGAGATTAGTATTACAGAAAATAAAACCCAAAATTTGATTTCAGAACTAAAAGAATCGCAAATACAGGGCGTAAGTATTGCTAGTAAAAAGAAATTAATTGAAAGAAAAATAGACAGATTGGTTTTTAATGTAGAAAATTCTATATCCGCAAGTGGTGGTGACGCCTTGGAAACCATGGGAATTATTCCTGGTGTAAAAGTAGTTAATGACCAGATAGGCATTATTGGTAAAAGCAAGGTTTCTATCATGGTAAATGACAGGCTTATCCAGCTTTCGGAAAGTGATCTTCTGAGTTTTTTGAGAAGTATTAAATCTGAGGATATTAAAAATATTGAAGTAATTACAAATCCTCCATCAAAGTATGATTCGGAAGGAAACAGCGGTCTTATTAATATTAAACTAAAAAAAGCAAAGGAGAATTATCTTAGCGGAAACCTAAAAACCAGCTATACACAAGCTACCTATTCTATGGGAAATTATGGAGCAGGACTAAATTATCAAAAGAAAAAGATTACCCTCAGTACAAATATTGATTATGAAAACGGAAGTACAGCTCCTTATCAGGAGTATACACTTTATTATCCGAACTATACATGGTTTGAAACTAATAAATCAAGAAGTTTTAGAGATAATTTAAGTGGCCGGTTTTCCTTGGATTATGAGATAAGCAAAAAAACGACTATTGGGATACAGTATTTAGGAGGTATAAATAATCCTATTAGAAAAGGGGACAATTCTTCTCAAATAAGCTCTAAGAAAGGATTAGACTCCCTGATAATTACTCCTTCAGATTTACGTTTGAAAAAATATAATCATGCAGTTAATCTTCATACTATTACAAAACTGGATAGTATTGGCAAAAAGATATCTTTTGATGTAGATTATTTTACGTTTAATTCTAATGCAGATAATCAGTTTTCTACATCGTCGTATTTACCCGGTGATTATAATGCTAAGACATTTCTTTCGGCAAATAATTTAAGTAACCAAGATATTAAAATTTATTCTTCAAAAGCTGATATAGAATTTCCGTTAAAATGGGCAACTCTATCTTTTGGAGCGAAAGTTTCATTTATTAATAATAAAAGTGATGTTTTATATTTTAATACAACAAACGGAAATCCTTTTTTAGACTTTGGTAAAAGCAATACTTTTGATTATAAGGAAAATACGCAGGCAATATATTTATCTGGAAGTAAAAAACTATCAAAAAAATGGGAAACGCAGCTTGGTTTTAGACTAGAAAACACACAAACAAAAGGCTATTCTGAAACATTAGACCAAACAAATAAAAATAATTATACTAAACTGTTTCCCACTTTATATATTAATTATTTAATGAATGAAAATAGTGTATTTGGGTTTAATTATAACAGAAGGATTGACCGCCCAACTTATTCTGATCTGAATCCTTTCAGATTTTATACTACAAAATATAATTATGGAGAGGGAAATCCTTTTTTACAACCCTATTTTACAGATAACTTTGAAATATCATACAGCTATAAAAACAACTATGCTTCGGCATATTTAAGCTATATCAATAATGGTTTTGATCAGGTTACATATGTTTCGGCAGATAATCCCGTTCAGGCGATCATACCGAGTAACTTTTATAAGCAGATAAATCTGGGAATACTTGAAAGTTATCTTTTCAATAAATGGAAATGGTGGGAAAGTAATAATCAGGCAAATATTTTCTATACAAAAACAATGTCAGATATTCCCAATACCCTGACAGACCTTTCAGGATGGAGCGCATCAGTAAGCTCTAACAACAGCTTCACTTTGAACTCCGCAAAAACATTAAAAGCAGAACTTGGTTTTAACTACCAGTCTCCTTCAATTGCGAACAGCTATAAAATGTCATCTTTTTATTATTTCAATACTGGATTAAAATTGTCACTTCTGGAAAAAAAACTGCAGATAGCATTAAACATAATGGATATTTTTCGAACCTATAAAATGACATTTACACAGGTTGTAAATGGTATAAAACAGGAAAACTTTGATTATCGTGATACTCAAAAAATAAGAATCTCCGTAAATTGGAATTTTGGAAAAACATTAAAAATTCAATCCCGAAAACTAAGTAACGAAGAAGAGAAAAAGAGAGCCAATTAAAAAGATTTGATTGTAGTTCTTCATATAGTGTACAATGTATGAAAACTACAAATAAATATCCCGCTTGCAAGCAAGAGTGAAAATCTAGGAATTATACTCTTTAAACTATGATTCTACTGTTTAACCTAAAAACTATTTAACATGTTTACATTCAACAAAAAAGAAACTAAGAACTTAGCAAAAAATTCTGGTTTAATTAAGAACAATGTTCTAAAAAAAGCTGTTTTACAATTGGATTCTGAAAACAGGATGGGAGCTGCAGGACCGGTAGTAATCGGTTATTCTGAAGTGGTTTATGATAGAATTATCCACGAGAGAACTATTAAAACTTTCTTCTAATAGATATGAGAAGGATATGCTTCTTATGTATATCCTTCTCTTCTTTTTTATTCTTAAAAACCTAGTAACCAATGAATATAGAAGCACTTGTAGTAAAAGTAGCGGGAAGATGCAATATCAACTGTACATACTGCTATATGTATAATCACGCAGACCAATCTTATAAACTTCAGCCAAAATTTATGTCTAAGGAAACGATTCTGGCTCTCAAGGAAAAGATAAAAAATCATTGCCATAAGCACTCATTAAAAAAATTCTTTGTTGTGTTACATGGTGGAGAGCCTCTATTAATGAACATAAAGGATATTACCTTTTTTCTTCAGACGCTACATTCTTTACATAATGATGATATAGAAATCCTATTTGCTATGCAGACTAATGGAATGCTTTTAAGCAAAGAACACTGTGAGTTATTTAGCAAATATCGTGTTGGGATTGGAGTAAGTTTAGACGGAGGAAAAGAAGTTAATGATAAATTCAGGATTGATAAAAAGGGAAAAGGTACATTTGACAGAGTGAAGAAGGGAATGGATGTTGCCAATAAATATTTAGATTACAAATTAGGCTGTTTATCTGTTATTAATTTCATGTCTTCTCCGGTTGAACTTTATGAAACATATAGAAATTTAGGTTTTTCTATTATCAATCTTCTTTTACTGGATGAAAACTATGATAGTATAGATCAGGTTCCCAAACTTAAAAATGCAGAATGGCTGATAGAATTATTTGACTATTGGTATAACCTCAAAGATGATGAAAACAAAGTTTCTGTAATAAAATTTGAAGATTATATTAATTACATCTTCGGATCAGAAAACGGTACTGAAAGTTCAGGAAAGGGATATAACAAATTGGCTGTTATTGAAACTAATGGAGATATAGAGTCTTTAGATGTATTAAAAATATGTGGCGAAAGCTTTACGAAACATAAATTTAACCTCCACACGAACGAATTCGACGATATTTTCCAAAGCGATCTTATTGACGTATATTATAATAGTAAGCAGATGTTACCAAAAAAATGCTTGGCTTGCCCCATTCATGAAGTTTGTGGCGGAGGATATTTACCTCATCGCTACAGCTCTAAAAACGGATTTAATAATCCTTCTATATATTGTAATGATCTTCTAATGCTTATTACACACATTCAGAATAAGATTATAGATTCTTTACCCGAAGGTCTTATAAAAGAAACAGGTATCCAGAAACTGACCTATGAAGAAGCCTTAAAAATAATCGATGAAAAACTTCCCACTATTCAGGAACCTTCTTACGCGAAAAAACTGGAAAGTTTTGCCATGAATTAATCATATTTCCTCACAATAAAAATATATTTTTAGTTAAAATCAATCAATTAGCTTAAAAATCAGAAAAAAATTGATGAAAAGTTTCCCTTTTATAAAACAACTAGATAGCCAGGATTGTGGTTTAGCTTGCCTTAAAATGGTTAGCAAATATTATGGTGTTTTGCTATCTGACTCTGTTTTTTCAGAAAGTAACATTTCCAAAAGAGGGATTACCATATCTGATCTCAAATATACCTCCGAAGAATTAGGCTTCGATGCCTTACCAGTAAAGTTAAGTTATGAAGAAGCATTATCAAATATTAATGTTCCTTCTGTCTTTTTCTGGAATCAGAATCATTTTATTGTTGTTTATAAAATGACTCCAAAAAAAGTATACGTAGCAGATCCCGCTTTTGGAAAAACTGTTTACACCAAAGAACAATTCTTAAAAGGCTGGACTCAGGAAAAAGAAAAAGGAATTATATTAATTCTCGAACCTACAGAAAATCTGCATGAAAAATCCGATGAGCACAAAAAAAATACATCCAGAAATCTTCAGTATATAACTCAATATATTAAAAAGCATAAAACTCAATTTTTACTAATTGCCATTACTCTTTTAGTTTCATCATGTATTGAGCTTATATTTCCTTTTTTTACACAAAAAATTCTAGATAAAGGAGTCGCTTTAAAACAAGTTAATCTAATCTATCTAATTTTGGCTGCACAAATTGGGCTTTTTATAAGCAGAGTAGTGTTAGAATATTATCGATCTTGGTTATTCATTCATATTAGTAGCAGAATAAGCTTATCGATTATCTCAGATTTTTTAGCAAAGCTAATGAGGCTCCCTTTGAAATTTTTCAATAGTAAAAACACAGGAGATCTTTTACAAAGAATACAGGATCATAAAAGAATTGAAGAGTTTCTTTCTCAGGATCTTATCCAGACCGTTTTTTCATTTTTCAGCATTATCATTTACTCTGCAGTATTACTCTATTTTAATTCAACAATATTTATTATTGTATTGATAGGAACTTCGCTAGAGTTGACTTGGATTTTTAATTTTTTTAAAAAAATAAAAATATTAGATCAGAAAACTTTCTCTCTACAATCTACCGATCAAAATAAAATCTATGAGATTATTAATTCGATGCAGGAGATTAAATTAAATAACCTTGAAGAATATAAACGCCAAGAATGGAGTTCAATACAATCTAATATCTATTTAAATAATATTGAGAAGCTTAAAGTAAATCAAAAATATGAAAGTTATAAATTTATTAACTTCTTTCAGAATATATTGGTTGTTTTTACATCTTCTTTAGCAGTCATGAACGGACAAATGACAGTAGGAACCATGCTTTCAATCGTCTATATTATTGGAGGAATGAATAATCCTATTTCACAACTTATCACTTTCTTTTTGCGCTATCACTTAGTGAAAATAAGTTTTGAGAGACTCAATGAAATTCATAATAAGGAAGATGAAGAAAACATTAGTCAGATAGGCTATTTAGAGCGAATTTTTGATATATCCCTAAAAAATGTGAGTTTTTCATACGACAACTCTCATTTTATTTTAAATGATATTGACTTAATTATTCCAAAGGGAAAAACAACAGCAATTGTAGGAGCTAGCGGAAGCGGAAAAACCTCACTTTTAAAACTGATTTTAAAGTTTTACACTCCGCAAATGGGGAAAATATCCTTGGAAGAAATTTCTCTGAAAGAAATTGAAAATGTAGTATGGAGAGAAAAGTGCGGGGTTATCCTTCAGGATAGTCATATTTTTTCAGATACAGTTGCTTATAATATTGCCTTGGAGAAAAACCCTGATCAAAGCAAATTAAATACAGCTGTTGCCTTATCTAATATTTCGGATTTTATTGATATGCTACCTTTAAAAATCGATACTATAATAGGCTCAGAAGGAGTCGGTCTGAGTCAGGGACAAAAACAAAGAATTCTTATTGCAAGAGCAATATATAAAAATCCCGATTATCTATTCTTTGATGAAGCCACCAATTCTCTTGATGCTAAAAATGAGAGAATAATTGTTCAGAATATTGATAATTTTTTCAAACATAAAACAATGATTGTAGTGGCGCATAGACTTTCTACTGTAAAAAATGCGGATCAGATAATTGTTCTAGATAGTGGAAGAATTGTTGAACAAGGAAATCATGATCAACTTATACAGATAAGAGGAAAATATTTTGAACTAATACAAAATCAATTAGAGTTAGGATTATAGAGATGAAAAATGAGAAAAATCTAATGGATAAAATTCCATCACATTTTACACTTTTAGGAGTTATAATAATACTTTTAAGTATTATTGCTCTCTATTTCGCAGCTAAAGTTTTGTTTTTTTAATTCATTGCCAGAATAAATACTTTTGCTTAAAAATTACTACATTTAGAACCAAAATAATCTTAAATAATGGTTCTCAGCAGAATTTGGTCGGCATTCATTATCATTGCCATTGCCATTGCAGGTATAAAATACGTTTCATCAGGCAACTACAAAACTATTTTCAATGATATGGTTGTAGGAAAGGGCGGCGATACCGTACAGATTGCCACTCAGAAAATGAATGCACTCTCTCCTATTGTGCGGGACAGTCTCATGAAAAAAAATGATTTTGCGGACAGTAGAATTCACTACAAAACAGATTCTTTAAGGCAGGATGTAAAAGTGTACCGTGTTCAGGAATCGGATGGCGTAATCGGAACTTCAGAAACAGCAGTGAAAATCTGTCTCGGACTTATCGGAATCATGACTCTATTCATGGGGTTCATGAGTATCGCGGAAAAAGCAGGCGGAATCAATCTTTTAAGCCGGTTAATTCAGCCTTTTTTTTCAAAATTATTCCCCGACATTCCTAAAAATCACCCCGCTTTCGGACATATGCTGATGAATTTCAGTGCCAATCTTCTTGGTCTGGATAATGCAGCCACTCCTTTTGGTCTCAAAGCGATGGAAAGTTTGCAGACTTTAAATCCGAATAAAGACACGGCAAGCAACTCCCAGATCATGTTCCTTTGTCTTCATGCAGGAGGTATGACTCTAATTCCGGTTTCCATCATTGCGATTCGCGCTTCGATGGGTTCAAAAACGCCGACCGATATTTTTCTTCCGTGCATGATCGCTACATTTGCAGCAACTTTAGCCGCGATGATCGTAGTTTCCTTATATCAGAAAATCAACCTTTTAAAACCTATCGTTCTTGCCTACGTTGGCGGAATTTCTGCCATTATCGCATTGCTGGTTTTATACCTTACTCAATTAAGCAAGGATGAACTGGATGATTTCAGCAAAGTATTAAGCAACGGTTTAATACTTTTCATATTTTTAGCCATTGTTCTTGGTGCTGTTTATAAAAAAATTAATGTTTTTGATGCTTTCATTGAAGGTGCCAAAGAAGGTTTTACAACGTGTGTAAAGATTATTCCTTATTTGGTCGGAATGCTGATCGCCATTTCATTGCTGCGAACTTCCGGAGTATTTGACGTGATTATCGACGGGATGAAATGGGTTGCCTATTTTGCGAATTTGGATTCAAGATTTGTAGACGGGCTTCCAACCGCTTTAATCAAACCTTTGTCGGGTTCAGGAGCAAGAGGAATGATGGTTGATACCATGACGACATTTGGAGCAGACAGTTTTCAGGGAAAATTAGCGGCAGTTCTTCAGGGAAGCTCAGACACGACGTTTTATGTCATTGCTGTTTATTTTGGAGCGGTAGCCGTAAAGAATACAAGATACACGGTAATTGCCATGCTTTTGGCGGATCTGGTGGGGATTATTACTTCTATCATATTGGCTTATCTGTTTTTTGCATAAATAATGAAAGCATATATTCAAACGGATGCTTCGGGAGAGTTTTACAATGTTAATTCATTTCTTGCTTATGAAGGATTTAAAAATTTTGGCTACGAGATCAAAAAGTATGTTGATGCAGACGAAATTTCAGATAATAATCCTGAAAATATTATTGTCGGCGGAATTGGGAATGTCAGAAAAAGACTGAAAAATTTAGATATAAACCGTCCTGAGAAGGAAATTGATTATCCTGAGGAATTAAAACCCTTTTTAAAAAGAAAAATTTGGGAATCAACCATTAATCAAATATTTGCGGATAAAGATGGTTGGAATATTTTCATTAAACCTAAAATTGAAACAAAATTATTTGCAGGAAAAGTAATTCAAAATGAAATGGATTTTTTAGGGATTATTAATACTGAAAGAGACATTGATGTTCTTTGTTCCGAACTTATCGATTTTAAAACTGAATGGAGGTGTTTCATTCGCTACAATAAAATATTAGACATCAGAAGATATAAAGGAGCATGGAATACGAAAATTGATGTGGAAACAGTTGAATCCGCAATACAGTCATTTATTTCTCAACCAAGGGCATTTGCTTTGGATTTTGGCATCAATGAAAAGGGAGAAACGATACTGGTAGAAGTTAATGACGGACATTCTTTAGGCACTTACGGACTTTCTTCAACACACTATGTAAAATTCCTTTCTGCGAGATGGAGCGAATTGACCGAAACAGAAGATTATTTAAACTTTTAATTAATAAAAAATAAAAAAATGATTACAGATAAAGAATTCACCCTACGATTAATCCGTCAGTTAACACAGGCATTAGAAAAGCTGATTTTGGATAAACCTGAAGAAAGCTTAATGCAGAAAGAGCTTGATTTTGAATCTTTGATGAAAGACATTTTCAAGTTTGATTTTACAACGCTTTCATCAAAACCGAAAGAAGAAATCATAGAAATTGTTAATGAAAGACAGGAAAGAGATCATAAAGATTACTATGAAATGTTAGGAAATCTTTTCTATTTTAACGGAAAACAATCTGATAACAAAGATTTTTTAGATAAAGCAAAAACATTCTATGAACTGTATCTCCAAACGAGTGGAATATTTGCCCTTCCGGTTATTAACAGAATTACAGAAATAAAAAAAGCACTTGAGTAAAGTGCTTCTGTATTTTAAAAAGTAATTTTATACGTTCCGGTGGAAGAAACACTCGCTTTTTCTGCTTTTACATATTTCTTAACCCACGATATCGCATTCGAACTGATACATGGATCCGAAGTTCCGCCCGATCTTCTTGCGGAAACTACATTTCCTGCTTTATCTACAGTGTAAGCAATGGTAATCGTTCCGCTTGCTGTACAGCTATTTGCAGGCTGCGATCCGCCTCTCCCCATCGTTCCGGGGATAAATCCTACCAGTTTTCTGTCGATTCCTACTTTGCTGTCTCCATTTCCGTCTCCGCCTAAAGGATCTCCCGCATTTCCGATTCCGGTTCCATCACCCTGACTTCCTGCTTTTGTCCCACGTCCTCTGATCAAATTTCCAATGGCTGCATTTCCTTTTCCGTCACCATTTCCAGTCTTGGAATTTGCGGTTGTGGCACCGGATTTTTTAGTGTTTTTGGCTGCAGAGGTACTTGTGGAAGTCTTTTTACTTTCCGCTTTGGATTCCTCTTTTTTAGGAGCAGAAGTTTTGGTATTGTTTCCGGTTATGACTTTTTCTTTCGCCTCTGTTTTTTTTGTTTCAGGCTGCGGATCAGGCTGTATAACGGTCTTGGTTTCAGGAACAGCGGTTTCTGCGGGTTCAGGAGCCACTTCTTCTGTCGCAGCAGCAAGACTTCCCGGCTGATCTGCCGGCTCTTCTACCCCGTTTCCGTTTCTGTTGTCTCCAAAATTCACCAGCATGGTTGTAATAACTTCAGGCTGTTCATTCAGTTCCGGTTTCAGTTTATACAGAAAAACAAATAAGAGAATGGCAGACCAGATGAGAATAGAAAGCACGGCGCTTTTTATTCTGTCTCTGTTTTGCTCATTTTTATTGATACTATGACTTCTCATTTTAAAAAATCCTGCTTCCTGAAGAGTTATTTATCTTTAACAGTTGCAATGGCAATATTGAATTTATTTTTCTCGGCAATTTCCATTACAAAAACCACATCTTTATGAAGAGTATTTTCGTCTGCTCTTATGGTGAAAGATTTATTCGCCTGACCTGTTAATTTATTTACAATGGTCTGTTCCAGTTCGCCTCTGTTCACAGGATTATCATCCACAAAATAAGACCCGTCCGGTTTTACGCTCACCACCAAAGGATTCGGAATATTGTCTGCTGCAGTATCTGCTTTTGGCAATTTCACATCGATCGCACTTTGGTTGGCTGCCGAAGAAGTTACCATAAAGAAGATCAGCATCAGCAGGATAACGTCTGTCATCGCTGCTAAACTGAATTCCGGGTTTGCTTTATTTCTTCTCTGAATTTTCATCTGTTGATTCTGATTTTATGTTTATCAGATGGAACCTTTCGGTTTCATAAGAAAAAATTATAACGGTTTATTGATAAGGTCTAAAAATTCGCCGGACATGTTTTGCGCTTTCAGTACAAATTTATCAATTCTTGTTAACAATAAATTGTAAAAAAAGTTTGCCGGAATTGCCACGGCAAGACCTACTGCCGTTTGTCCCAATGCTGTATAAATACCTTCAGACAAAGTTTTCGGAGAGAAAGATCCTGTTGCATGAGATAAATTAAAGAAAGCGATGATCATCCCGATTACCGTTCCCAATAATCCCAACATCGGAGCAATACTTGGAACTACCGCCAAAAGATTCAGGTTCTTTTCCATATTGGCAACCTCAACCTGAGCCTGAGATTCCATCGCACTTACGATATCAGAGACAGGGCGTCCCAGTCTGGAAATTCCTTTTTCTAAAATTCTTCCTTCCGGAGAATTCTGTCTCTTGCAGTAATCCGCAGCAGATTCAATTTTACCTTCTTTAATAAAATCTTCAATGTTATCCATAAAATTGGCATCTGTTTTTGAGGTTAATCTTTTAATAAAGAAAAAACGCTCAAAGAAAAGATACACGGAAAAAACACCGAGCAGCAACACGGTTACCATCACTATTTTAGCGAAAGCTCCTCCGTGAAACATGATTTTCCAAAATGAGAATTCTAAATCGTCTGCCGCTACTGCGGGTGCAGCAACCTGGGCAAATAAAATCTGAGTAAGTTCCGTTAACAGCATTAAAGTGTATTTTTATAAAGGTTGTAACGACAAAAGTAATGGAATATTATGAATTGAACTCTTAAAAATTGCTTAAAAACAACTTAAAGTTTATTATTTTCATAAATAGCAAATTTCTTTCCAAAAATGATTTGAAAAGAAATCTGATATAAAAACGGGGGATAAAGAAAGATAATTAATCTTCGTCTACCTCAATTTCTTCCTGCTTAAATTCACATTTCAGCCTGAAAGGAATGGGCGTTTCTGATCCGGTGTAGAAATCATCAATGGTTCCTTTCCAGATTACCTGAAGCTCTCCTTCTTCATTTTTCTCAAACTGAAGCTCGTTATCGTAAATAAAAGCCTCTTCGTCATCAAAAAGGTCTACTTCCGTATAAGTATCTTCATCAGAATCGTTAATTGTGATGGTTTTTCCCTCTATTTCAGCAGAATCAATAGGAAAATCGAACACTTCAAGAGAAAGCTGTGGAAAGTTATACTGTAATGAATCATCCTCTACATGATCCAGACTGTCATCCGTAATAATTTCAACCTCTAGGAAATGTTGTTGGTTGCTGTAGACCGCCTTGCAATAAGTATTTCTGATATTGTACTTTAGCGTTTCGTCCGGATGGTAAATTTTTAAAATCCCTTTCATTATTTCTTAAAAAAAAGAGCGGTAATAATATGATTGTTAAACGTTTTCAACAAAGATAAAAAATAGATTGAACGTGAAAAATTTTTTGAAAAGTATTTTTAAAAAATCTGTTTTAAATTTAATGTAAAGAGACTTTAAAATTTAAAGTTCATAAAAAAGTGCCGCCTTTTGATAACGACACTTCTGTAAAAAATTATTATTGAAGAAGGTTATTCAATTTTTTCGGTTTTATTTTGAAGCTTATTCATCCTTGTGTTGCCTGATGAACCTGCAGATCTTTCAAATTTCAGTTCAGAACCATTCCAGTGGACAGGTTTTCCTTTTGAGGAAGTATCAGCTTCATTGTGAAGTACGGAGGTCATATTTTCGTCATAATCCTTCGCCAGAATTTCTTTTGGAACCGGAACATTTTCAAGACCTTTTCTTGTTCCTACAGCAATATAGGAGAATTTTACCTGACTGTTGTCATCCGTTTTAACACTGAATCCTGTTTTTGAAGGTTCCTGCTCAAGATAAATCGAAGAACTTTTCCCGATCGGAGTAATTGTTACCACGACAGAATTTTCGGCTACAAGATCGGAGAATTTTTTGTCGAATGACACACTCACTCTGCCACTGGCATCAACAGCTGCGGTTCCTCTTGTGTAAATGTCCGCTGTTGTAGATGTCGGAACATAGGTAGTAACTCTTTCTGAACTTCCTTCCACCGTGCTTACGTTAGCGATTATATTATTTGTGTAAGTAGCTCCGTCAACATACATTCCGTAACGGCTTCCGCTTGCATTAATCCCGTAAACATTTCCTCTGAAAGCAGCTCCCATAAGATCACCAACTCCCATTACGCCGAATCCTGAAGCATCAGAACCTGCAAATCTTCCGGTTCCGGTAGACATGGCAGCATTTCCGTAAACTCCTGCATTAGCCGATGCCGAAGTTCGGTATCCCAATATTCCAAAAGTACCAGAAACCTGCGAGTTCCCCAATACTCCGCCGGATCTGTCAACTGCTGCTGCACTTGAAACAGAAAGCACTTCTCCTAAAACACCGAATATATAGGTATCTGTAGCTGCAGTAGTTGTTGCATTACCCATGGAGCCATACAGCGTTGCGTGTGCTAAAGTAGTCGCTGCAGAACTTGGTCCGGAATAACCACCCCCTGCATTATTTCCTGCCGCACTTCCAATTATTCTGTCCCCCCAAACCATTGATCTTCTTGTAGAAACAGCTGTAGAAGCATCAGATCCGGCGGCATCAGCGCTGGCATAAACTCCACTTCCTGCGCCGCTATGCAAGACGAAAATACCTGTATTATTATTTGTTGTATTACTATTCTGAACTCTGAAACCTTCTCCTGTTCCCGTCTGATTAATAAATCCTCCAACTGCAGGATTACCGGAAGCCATTGTAATATTTAATCCTCTTGAATTCGCAGCTGTTCCATTTTGATTAATTACCAACGCCCTGTCTAAAGTAGCGGAACTCATATCAATATAAAATCCTTTGGATCCTGTGCCGGATAAGCTTCCCGTATCTGCAGCACTGCTGGACTGACTTATAATTGCCGCAGGCTGATTGATGGTGCCTGATTCCGAAATATGAATTTTTGCCGAAGGAGTTGCTGTCCCGAACCCTGAGTTTCCGTTATTAAGGAGAGACATTCCGCTTCCTGCAACATTACTCGGCTGAAATCTCGCAAAAATACCGCCCGCCGCAGAAGGTGCAGCATTGTTGATGATTCTTACCAATCCATTGGTTGAGTTCAACGAAGTACTTGCGGAAGTAATATCCAGCAAAGTTCCTGTGGTTAAAGCATTTGCTCTTAATGTGAGAGGAACCTGAGTAGTTGCTGTAGTCCAATCCCATGTCTGTGCAAAGTTTTTGCTGTCTATAGAATTATTCGCAGTTCCGTCAATAAGACCGGAAATCGGCACTTTTGCGGCTGTTCCAAAATTGTTAAGAGCCACCCATTTTGCCAATCCGAAATTATAATAATAAAATCCCGAAGCTGTAAGATCAATGGTACTTGCTGTAAGACTGGATGCTGCGCTCGTTGCATAAATGATCATAGAATTTTGGGCACTTCCCAAAAGATTCTCCATGTTTTTAATCTGGTCTCCCGTTAATCTTGGAATTAAAATACCTTCAGGTTTTGTCCCGCTGGTTTTTGCAATAATATCAAAAGTTGTATTAGGCGAAGCTGAATTTACACCAATCTGGGCATACACTGTTGAGACTCCTGTTAAAGCAATCACGAGGTTAATTAGTTTTTTATTCATATCTCTTTGAATTATTTATTCCTATGAAATTAATAAATTATCAATATATTTTACAACAATTTTAATTATTCATTAATGAATTATCAATATAGAAAAAATTAATAACAAAAGAAATACAACATAAATAATTCAATTTTTATAATAAAAAATCAATATAATATATTTTTATATGAAAAATAACAAAACATAATTCATATAATTTAACATCTATATTTAAATTTTTAAAATTAAAAATCGATAATGTTACTTTTTTACATTAAAACCCGTTTGGTTGGTTAATTTCATTTTTATAGTCTTAATTTTCTCACAGAGAAATTTTACATTGATATAATATTTATTTTTGTCCATTAAAGATTATGAAATGAAAAACATCATCTCAAAAACAATTGTAGGAGCCGGTTTAATTTTAAGTCTGGCATCGTGTAAGAAAACAGATTCTCCTTTAACGAAAGTCACTCCATCTAATTTGGACACCATTGCTTCCAATTATTATGAGCAGTATTTAAAACTTTATCCTTTGGACGCTACTTCTCAGGGGGATCTGCGGTACAACGATCAGCTTCCGATTAATATTGATAAAGATTTCATATCCGGAGAGGTTGCCTTTTACCGTTCTGTGGAAAAGCAGCTGGAAAATGTAGATTATAAAAATCTTTCGGATGATGATAAGGTTGTGTATGATGTACTCAACTTTACGCTAAAAGACAAAATTGAAGCTTACAATTATCATCCGGAATACATTCCTTTTACTCAGTTTGGCGGTCTTCCGCTGAATTTTCCTTTGTTTGGAAGCGGTGAAGGAAGCCAGCCTTTTAAAACAGAAAAAGATTACACCGACTGGCTGAAAAGAATGGAAAAATTTCCGGAATGGATGAACGCCGCGACTGAAAATTTCCGCGAAGGCATTAACAATAAAATGGTTTTGCCTAAAAAACTGGTGGTAAAGATGATTCCTCAGATGAGAGCAGAAGAAATTACAACAACCGATCTTGATAAAAATATCTTCTACGGACCGATCCGGAAGTTTCCGAAAAGTTTCACAAACGAACAGAAAGAAAAGCTCTCAAAGCTTTATCAGGATGCCATTGTACAGAAAATTATTCCTGCGTATACAAAAATGGGTGACTTTTTAGAAAAAGAATATTTACCGAAAGCAAGATTAACAGACGGTTACAACAGCTTACCTAACGGAAAGGAAATTTATCAATATTATGCAAAAAGCTGGACCACAACGGATAAAACACCTGAAGAAATTAATAAGACCGGACTTCAGCAGGTTGCCATGCTCCGCGCTGAAATGGAAAAAGTAAAACAGCAGGTTGGTTTTACGGGTACACTGGAAGAATTCATCAATCATGTAAAAACAGATCCGAAAGCAATGCCTTACAAGACTTCAAATGAAGTTTTGGCTGCATTCAACGGAATTTTAACGAAGATCACTCCAAAGCTGAAAACCATGTTCTCCGTAACGCCAAAAACGGGATTTGAGATCAGACAGACAGAAAAATTCAGGGAAGCAAGTGCAAGCGCAGAATATATACAGGGAACTCCTGACGGAAAAAGACCGGGAATATTTTACGTTCCGCTTCCAGATCCTTCAAAATTCAATGTGACATCAGGAATGGAATCTTTGTTCTTACACGAGGCCATTCCGGGACATCATTATCAGGTTTCTTTACAGCAGGAAAACACAAAACTGCCAAAATTTATGAGATTCGGATGGTTCGGAGCTTATGGTGAAGGATGGGCGCATTATTGCGAAACCTTAGGACCGGAATTCGGGCTGTATACAGATCCTTATCAGAAGATGGGATATCTGAGCGACCAAATGCTGAGAGCGGTAAGACTGGTTGTAGACACGGGTCTCCACACCGGAAAAATGACCCGTGAAGAGGCGATTAAATATTTTTTAAGTAATATTTCCTATGACGAAGCGGGAGCAACAGCAGAAGTGGAACGATATATGGCAATGCCGGGACAGGCTTTAGGCTACAAAATCGGTTCGTTGAGAATCCGTGAGCTGAGAGAGAAATACCAGAAAGAACTGGGAAGTAAATTTAATTTAGCTAAATTCCATGATGAAGTTTTGAGTCAGGGCTGTCTTCCTTTAGATGTTCTGAACAGGAAAATGGAACTTTGGGCAAAAAAACAGAAATAATTTTTGCCGGAATCCCAAACAATTAAAATTGAATAATAAAAAAATACAACGAAAAAAGATGTTTACAGTAGAACAAATAGAATCTGCTCACAGCAAAGTAAAAACAGGAGCAGATTTTCCAAATTACATCAAAGAAATTAAGAAATTAGGCGTGAAATCTTTTGAAACATGGGTAAAAGACAGCCATACCGAATATTTTGGAGAAAATGATTTTAAAACAACCTCAGAACCTCAATATAATGATTTAGCAATCGCTGATCATTCTGACCGGGAAAAGTTTATTCAGCAGCTTAAAAGTCATCAGAGAGGAGAGACGGATTATATGAAATTCTGTGAAGACTGTGCAGAAACCGGTATTGAAAAATGGATCGTGGATCTCGATAAGTACACCTGTATTTATTATGACAAAACTGGAAACGAAATCCTAACAGAAGAAATCCCTCATTAAAAAACCGAAGTCACAAATTAATTTTTGTGGCTTTTTTGTTTAGTTTTATGTTTTAAAACAGAACATGATGAAGGCATTTCTTTTTTTAATAGTTTCAGTTTTGGGATTGTGTTTTTTAAGCTGTAAATCTGAAAATAATAAAATTATACAGTCTGAAAAGATTACTGTTGATAAAAATTTAAGTAAAAACGATACATTCAGAATTCTCTCAAAATATCCTGAGCTTAAATTATTTAACAGTGAAAAAGTTGAAAGTACAACAAGAACCGCTTATATTTCACAGATATCTAGTTTTTCTGATGGGTACTATCATACAAGATCAGTCAGTTTTGAAGATTATAAATGCAAAACTGAATACAAAGGAGACACCATCAATATCTGGCTTAATAATTATAACGGATATTTTGGAAACGGAGTTTTGGTAAAGATTTTTAATGATCAGTTTTTAATTCAAGATATTGACCCAAAAACATTAAAAGGCGAAATTAAATTTATCAATTCTCATCCGGTTCATCAGAAATTGGTTCTTAATAAGTACCCGTTTCAAAAAAATGACAGCATTTATGGGTTTATCGACTATGAGACGAAGCTGGATTCTCTGGTTACTAAAAATTTCAGAGGATATTTTAAAACAAAAATTAAATAAGAAAATAATGACAGAAAGTCTAACATCTCTATTCCTAAGGGATTTAAATAAGCTGAAACAGGAAATTGAATGTTACCAGAATGAAGCAAACCTCTGGAAAACAGAGGAGAAGATATCGAATTCTGCAGGAAATTTAACGTTGCATATTGTGGGAAACCTCAGTCATTTTATGGGTGCTGTTTTGGGAAATTCCGGATATGTAAGAAACAGAGAGCTTGAATTTTCATTAAAAGATGTTCCGAGAACGGAATTAGTTCAACAGATTGAAAAAACGATCGAAACGGTGACGATTACACTTGAAAGACTGTCTAATGAAGACCTCCAGAAGCAATATCCGCTTGAACCTTTGGGTTATGGAATGACGACGGAATATTTCCTGATCCATCTTTTCGGGCATCTGAGTTATCATCTGGGACAGATTAATTATCACCGGAGATTGTTGGATTGATTTGTTTGTTCATTTATTTAACCACCCCGTCAAAAATTCTTCCGAATTTTCGCCACCCCTCCAAAGGAGGGGAATTCAGACTTCGGAAAAGACTTTTATTTCTCAAACATCATTTTGGTGATGAAATCTTTGGCTCCGTTTCCGCGTGCGGGAGAATATTCTCTTCCGTAGAAAATAATCTGAAGATGAAGTTTATTCCAGACTTCTTCTTTCCAGAGTTTTTTGGCATCTTTTTCGGTTTCTACAACGTTTTTTCCGGAAGTCAGTTTCCACTGTGTCATTAATCTGTGGATATGGGTATCTACCGGAAAAGCAGGAAATCCGAACCCCTGACTCATCACAACGGATGCGGTTTTATGCCCGACTCCGGGAAGGGCTTCCAGTTCTTCGTAGGATTGCGGCACTACTCCATTGTGTCTTTCCAGCAACAGTTCTGCCATTCTTTTGAGGTTTTTGGCTTTGGTATTGGCGAGCCCGATTTCTTTGATTAATTCTTTAATCTGATATTCCTCCAGCTTTGCCATTCTTTGTGGGGTTCCTGCCACCGCGAAAAGCTCAGGCGTTACCTGATTCACCTTTTTATCGGTTGTCTGTGCAGATAATGCAACGGCAACCATTAAAGTGTAAGGATCGGTATGATCCAGCGGAATGGGAACTTCGGGATATAATTTTTCTAATTCGGTCTGTACGAGTTCGGCTCTTTGCTTTTTTGTCATGGAAGCATTAAATTTGAACAAAAATAAATCATTATGTTGAAAGTCGGAGATAAATTGCCTCAATTTGAAGGAACCAATCAGGATGGCGAAACGGTACATTCTGAAAATCTGATCGGTAAAAAACTTGTTGTTTTTTTCTATCCGAAAGCCAATACTCCGGGTTGTACCGCTGAAGCATGTAATTTGAGAGACAATTATGCAGAACTGAAAAAACAGGGATTTGAATTGTTGGGAGTAAGTGCAGATCCTGTAAAAAATCAAAAAAAATTCAGTGAGAAATTTGAATTTCCGTTTGATATTATTGCCGATGAAACCCGCGACATCATTGAGAAATTCGGGGTTTGGCAACTGAAAAAATTTATGGGAAAAGAATTTATGGGAATTGTGAGAACCACTTTTGTTTTTGATGAAAACGGAATCTGTACAGAAGTTATCGACAAGGTAAAAACGAAGGATCACGCTGCACAGATTTTGAAATAGCTTTTAAATAATATTTCTAATTTAATCGCAAAAGGCTCAAAAGAATAAAAATCAGAGATTTTTAAAAACTGTTGAATCTTTTTTATGGCTTTTGCGGTTAAATAAAAGTAAAAACTATCCTATTCTGTTTCGTAATACATTAGTTCCTCCGGATCGTTAGGAATGGTGACGAATTTTTGGAATTTTAACCCCAGTTTTTCAATTAATTTCTGAGAAGAAAAGTTGTCTTTTGTTGTAATGGCAGAAATCTTTTTCAATCCGAAATCCTTCATTCCGACTGATTTTATCTTTAAAGCCGCTTCATAAGCATATCCTTTTCCTTCAAACTCATCTAAAAGCGAAAAGCCGATGTCCACAACATCCAATCCTTCCCTTTCGAAAATTCCTATCCCTCCGATTTTATGATTTCCCTCTTTGGTAAGCATTAAATAATTTCCATAGCCAAATCTTTCCATCTGAGGAAGAAAACGGTTTCTGATATAATCTTCTGCATCGGAAATGGTTTTCAGATTACGATCCCCGATGAACTGAATGAATTTCGGACGGTTGTAAAGATCCAGAATAAATTCCGCATCTTCCAAAGCCATCGGACGAAGAATCAGACGTTCTGTTTCGTAAAAATTATTTCCGTTTTGTGGATCTTGTGGGTTTCTTTTTAAGCTCATCTTTGGGTTCTTCTTTTTTCTCGATCTTCAGCAATCTTGGGTTATTGGTGCATTTTTTATTATAAAGCTCAATGTACGAACCATTATCTTTCGCCTCCGTAATTGTTCCTGTTGATTTACTGATGGTTAAAGTAAAGTGTTTTTTCTGATACGGACATTCTGTAGAAGTGAGTTTTCCTAAATTCAGATAATAATTGGATTTATCTTCGTAATAATTCGCCGCAATATCTCTGAATTCCTCATCAATAATGTATCCGTCTGTAGCTGCAGAAATGGCAGCATCCTGAATATCATCGGGTTTTCCGACAAAAGTTTTAAGACCTTCGAGCGTTGTTACATATTCTGTTTTTCCTCCCGAAACATAGACAATGTAGTAAAATTCATCCTCTTCTGCAATTCCTATATTAAATCCTGATGCTGGGGAAACATAATCAACTGGCGCTCCGGACTGTTTCAAAATACGGTCTTTCCCGTAACTGCTGTGAATCAGCAGCCAGGAAGAGGCTTTAACATTCGGAATGATGTTTTGTAAAATACTGGAAACGTTCGAAAAATGCTTCTTTTCCTGCGCGTAAGAAAATGTTCCCAAAAACAAAAAACCGAATACCCAGAATTTTCTTATCAATTTTATCATAATTACAGAACGAGGAAAAAAGGGAATTATTTTACATGAATTTATCTCCTTTCTTCAGGTTTTTAAGGTCTAAAACATAATCTTTTATGAGCTGATCATGATCTCTCGGACAGATTAGAAGAGCTTTATCGGTATCTACAATGATATAATTTTCCAGTCCGTCGATAACCACTGCTTTATTGTTATTCTTCATACGGATTACATTTCCTTTCGCATTGTAGGTAAGAATCGGCAGTTTAGAGGTTACTGCATTCAGATTCTCGTCTTTATCCGCATTTTCATAAACGGAGGTCCATGTTCCCAGATCGCTCCAGCCTAAATCTGCGGGAATTACATAAACGTTCTGTGCTTTTTCTAAAATTCCGTTATCAATGGATATTTTCTGTACTTTAGGATAAATCAGTTCAATACAGCTTTTTTCACTGTCTGCATTGTATTCGCAAGCCATAAAATGCTGCGTCATTTCCGGAAGATACATTTCAAAAGCATGATGAATACTTTTTACGCTCCAGATAAAAATCCCTGCATTCCAAAGGAAATCGCCGCTTTCCAGAAAACTTTTGGCAATTTCAAGAATCGGCTTTTCCGTAAAGGTTTTTACTTTATAATAATCGGAATCGTGCTTATTAACAAACTGAATGTATCCATATCCTGTATCGGGTCTTGTAGGGGTAATTCCTAACGTAACGAGATATTCGTTTTTTGCAGCAATTTCAAAAGCTAGTTCTGCTTTTTTCAGAAAAGTTTCTTCTTTTAAAATTAAATGATCTGCAGGAAGCACAATCATAGTTGCCTCCGGATCTGCTTCTGCAATTTTATTCGCCATGTAAAGATTACACGGAGCCGTATTTTTAAGCAGAGGTTCTCCCACAATATTTTCCTGCGGAATTTCCGGCAATTGCTGATGCGAAAGCTCTACGTACTCTTTATTCGTTATAACAAATATATTTTCATTAGGAATAATTCTGCTGATCCTGTCATAGGTCTGCTGGATCATGGTGCGTCCCACTCCTAAAATATCCTGAAACTGTTTCGGAAATTTCTGCGTACTCATAGGCCAGAATCTGCTTCCGATTCCACCTGCCATAATGACGCAATATCTATTTGATTTTGACATTCTTATGTGTATTTTTCTACTCTCGCCAAAGGCTTGAAAGAATACTTTCTTCCTGTAGCCAAGTTCTTACAAAGATAGTTTTTTTTAATTAGACCTTCTAAAAGGTATTTTTCATTTCGGTAGATAAAGAAATCCCCTTTTTGAAGCGTTTCAATAAACACAAGCGTATCATCCTGTTTTTCAGCATGAAAATATTTTACCAGCTCCGGACTTGCCATGAAATTGGCTTTCGGAGATTTCGAAAATTTAACAATGACGGGTCTTAAATCTTCTTCATATACTTCAAGACTCTGCAAAAGCATCTGCCTGAACGTGTGTTTCCATTCGTTTCCGTGCGGAGAAATTCTTCTGCCATATTTTTCAAAAGCAATAAGATGCGCTAATTCATGGGTTAACACAAAGAAAAATAATTGCGGAACCAATGTGGAATTAATCGTAATCTCATGAGATTGATCCGGAAGTTTACGATAATCTCCCAGTTTGGAATTCCTGTTGCGTGTGACTTTTATATGAATATAATAGTCTGCAAACCATATCTTTAAATATTGAAGTGTATTTTGTGGTAAATATTTTTCTAATGACTGAATAGACATGTTACAAACTTAAGGGAATTCCGGCATAGAAATTCAACAATTTAAGACTGAAAACATAATTATATTTTGCCTGCGCTACGGAACCCTGTGCATTGGCGTAATTGTTTCTTGCAACATTCACGTCATAAATCGTGGATCTTCCCGCTGCATAACTTTTATCTGCAAATTCCAGCGCAAGTTTAGTACTTTTTTCAGCCTGAAGTGATGACAGATAGATTTCATAATTCGCGTCCACATCGAACTGTGCTTTCTGAACATTCTGTCTTACGGTCTGTTTCTGCTGTTCCAAAGTTACTTTAGCCAGACTTTCATTCAGTTTAGACTGTTCTACCTGAAGTTTTGTAATTCCTTTATTGAAGATCGGGATATTAACAGAAAGGGCTGCCTGCTGTCCGAAATTATCTTTATATTGAGAAAAGAATCCCTGCTCTTTCACATAGAAAAGAGCGGAACCTACATTATCTGTATTTAAAAGGTTATTGTAGAAAGATCCTATTCCTGCACTTGCTGTAACAGTTGGCCAAAAAGCGGTTTTAGAAACTTCTGTCTGTGCTTCTGCGGCTTTTATTCTGCTTTCTGCAGCTTTTACCTGTGGCTGCGTTTCGTAAGCTGTCGTTAAAACCTCATCTACTGATTTTAGCTGAGGAGCCAGTTGATCTGAAACATTTACATCTTCTACATCGAAATCTTTATATTCCTGAAGCTGTAAAAGCTGTGCTAAAGCAAATAAACTTCTTCCCACATTAATTTCGGCAGTTTTCAGGTTTTGTTTTTCTCTTGCCAGTCCAGCTTCTGCTTCCGCTAAAACCGTTTGTGCCGTTGTTCCGATCTCCGTGGTAATTTTTGATCTGTCATATTGCTTCTGAGCGTTTTCAACAGCCGCCTGAGAAATTTTTACAATTTCTTTATTTAATAATGTTGTTAAATACTGCTGTGCAATCTGAAGAGAAATATCGTTTTTAATGGTTTCAATATCATATTGGCTGGCTTCTACATCAAATTCTGTTTTCCTGATGGTTTTTTCAAGCCTTCCGTTATTATAAACCAAAATATCTGCGCCAAGATTTGCGCTGTTACTGAATCTGTCGTTTCTTAAACTTCCCGTCCCGAAAGAAGTCTGCCCGAAACTCACCGTATTTCCCACAGAACCGGAAATAGACGGAAGATAGTTTTTCTTTGCAATTTTCAGATTCAGATCCTGAGACTGTTTCGAATATTCATTTTGGATCACCTGAAGATTATGTTTGGTTGCATAATCCACACATTCTCTCAAAGACCATTTTTTCTGGGCATTGACCGCCAGACAAGATAATCCCAAAATAATAGTCAAAACCTTTTTCATACTCTATATATTTTTCCCTATTAGACGAAGTAAATATAAAAAAGTTACAGTTTTAATATTTCTTTTTAAAAAACTTTTGAGAATTTTGTATCATGACAAACGAACAGTATCAGGAAGCGGTAGAATGGCTTTTCGTTCAGGCTCCTAATTATCAGACAGACGGGCAGAAAGCTTACAAGCCGGGATTGGACAATATTATAAAACTTTGCGATTTTTTTGGAAATCCTCAGGAAAAGATAAAATGCATTCACATTGGCGGAACAAACGGCAAAGGTTCTTCCAGTAATATGCTGGCTTCGGTTCTGCAGGAATCGGGATATAAAGTAGGTCTGTATAATTCTCCCCATCTCATTGATTTTACAGAGCGAATTAAAGTGAACGGAAAAAACTGCGACAAGGAATTTGTATTTAATTTCATCCGGAAACTGAAAAATCTTCCTGACAATATTCGTCCTTCCTTTTTCGAATTTACCACGATCATGGCTTTTGAATATTTTTATCAGCATAATGTAGATTTTGCGATTATAGAAGTCGGTTTAGGAGGCAGACTGGATTCTACCAATATTATTAAGCCTTTGGTTTCAGCCATTACGAATGTACAGCTGGATCACCAGAATATTTTAGGAGATACCATTGAAGAAATTGCAGGAGAAAAAGCAGGAATCGTAAAAGCGGGAGTTCCTGTTATTTCCGGAGATGAAAACGAAGCCGTAAAAAATATTATTAAAAATAAAGCTGATGAAGAAAATGCAACTTTTGTTGATGCTACCCTGCTAAAAACAGATTTAAAATCTGACTTAAAGGGAAATTATCAAGAGAAAAACATTAAGGTCGTTTTATGTTTAATTGATGAATTAAGAAAATTAAATTACACCATTTCCGATGAAAATATTGAAAAAGGGCTTCTTCATGTTCACCAAAACACAGGATTTATCGGTCGATGGTTCCAGTTTTCAGAAAATCCATTGACGATTTGCGACACAGGACACAATCAGGCAGGTCTGGAATATGTTTTTTCACAATTAAATTCCATCAATAAGCATAAACATATTATTTTAGGCTTTGTGAATGATAAAAAAATAGATGACGTCATGAAAATTTTACCTGACAATTCTCAGTTTTATTTTGCAAAACCAGCCATCCATCGCGGAAGACACCCTAAAGATTATGAAAATTTACTGGTTGATGCGAAAATTTTTTACAAAATTTTCGATTCCGTACAGCAGGCGTATCTTTCTGCAAAAGAGGAATGTACAAATGAAGAAATGATTTTTATCGGCGGAAGTAATTTTGTAGTGGGAGAATTTTTAGAAAAAAATTTGGAGATTTCTAAATAAGTCGTATATTTGCACCACTCTAATCGAGGAAACAACGATAAAGAGGGTTCTTAGCTCAGTTGGTTCAGAGCATCTGGTTTACACCCAGAGGGTCGGGGGTTCGAATCCCTCAGGACCCACAGAAAAGGAAACGAAACCTTTCAAAAAAATTCGGGTTCTTAGCTCAGTTGGTTCAGAGCATCTGGTTTACACCCAGAGGGTCGGGGGTTCGAATCCCTCAGGACCCACAGAAATCTCTCTTTTTCAAGGGAGATTTTTTTATCTACTGATTAAAAAAGCTTCCGGAACCGGGAAGCTGTATTTATAAAATCTTTTCCACTATTTTCTGCACGTGAAGTTCTTCCAGACAAGCCCAGTCTCCGCGATAGCATTCTTTATCCCCAAAAACAGAACAAGGTCTGCAGGTAAGGTCTTTCACCTGAACCACATCTTCTTCGCTTTGTCCAAAGCCTAAAAACCCGGCAAAAGGATGAGTCTGCCCCCACACGGAAACACATCTTGTTCCCATAAGACTTGCCAGATGCATATTGGCGGAATCCATGGAGATCATTAATTCTAATGTCGAAATTTTATTTAACTCTTCCTGAAGGCTTAATTTTCCGGCTAAACTGAAGGTATTCGGGATTTCTCTCTCCCACTGTTCCAGCGTTTCAGCTTCAGACTTTCCCCCTCCGAAAAAATAAATCGTCTGTTTTTGTGCTAAAATTTTAGCCAGTTCAAAAGATTTTTCAAGAGGAAGCATTTTTCCGCGATGCTGTGCAAAGGGCGCAAATCCAATTCCAGATTTCTCAATAGAAATAGGTCTCAATTTATGAGAAAGTTCAACCTTAAAGCCCATGTCCCGAAAAACATCCGCATAACGTTCTACGGTTTTCTTAAGCTGAACTTTATTTAAATTCCATACATTCGTAAGGTCTTCTTTTTCTTCCTTTCCTTTATTGATTTTGAATACTTTAAGCCCTTTTCTTCTGTAAATTTTATCCAGAATTTTAGTGCGGATTACATCATGAAGATTGGCAATAAGATCCGGATGAAATTCATTAATCAGTTCATTGGCAAGACGTCTCAATCCGAATACTCCTTTATAATCATCAAGGTTAACTCCTTTGAATATAACGTTCGGAATATCAGCAAATAAAGCTTCAAAATTCTTTCGGGAAACCATTACAATTTCCACATCAGGATTTTGCTCTAAAAACTCACGGAAGACAGGAGCTGTCATCGCAACATCTCCAAAAGCAGAAAAACGGTATGCTAAAATTCGTGTCACAGATTAAGACTTCAGCTGATATGCGACTGCGTAAAATTTAATCTGCTTTGTCATGGCCATCAAACCATTGGCTCTGGAAGGAGAAAGAAACTCCTGCAAACCAATTTCAGAAATAAATTCGAAATCAGAATCCAGAATTTCCTGTGTAGAATGACCGCTGTAAATGCTTACCAGAAGCGAAACAATACCTTTCGGCAAAATTCCGTCCGAATCTGCCTCAAAAAACAGCTTTCCATCCTTAAATTCGGCATCAATCCAGACTTTACTCTGACAGCCCTTGATCAGGTTTTCTTCCGTTTTCTTGTCATCAGAAAGACCTTTCAGCTCTTTTCCAAGATCGATAATATATTCGTATTTCTGCTCCCAGTCTTCAAGAAAAGCAAATTCGTCGATGATTTCCTGCTGTTTTTCTTTAATAGTCATTGTAAACCGATTTCTTTCTGCAAAGATAGCCAAATTTAAAATATGCTTCATTTATTTGGAGCTCTTCCCGCTTTCTGCTGTATCTTTTTTGTCCGTTCTTTTCCCATGCAAAAAAGGATGTCGCGGCAATCGGGGCTAAAATTAAAGTCATCAATATCAAATATTTGACATAGCTAAACTTGTCTTTCTGAAAAAACATAAAATAATGAATAAACCGTATCAAAAGAATCAAACTTAGATCCTTGTAGGATGACAAACTTAGTAGAATTATCTAAAGAGAGGCTTTTTCAAAAAGCTGTAAGATTTTGGTTTCCTCGTTTTCCCAACAAAATACTTTTGCCGCTTTTTCAAGCTCAGTTTTATAGTTTAGGCGTCCCCTTTCAAGAACTTTATTCAAAGCCGCAGCTATTTTCTCCGGATCATGATCTGTAACAACTTCACCTATATCAAACTGCTTTTTTATACGAAGCATTTCAGGGAAATTGATCATCACCAAGGGAACTCTGGATTGTATATAATCGCACACTTTATTGGGAAGGGAATAATAATAGCTTACTCCGTTGTTTTCTTCAAGACTGAATCCAGTATCTGCCGTTTTCGTCACTTCTCTGAGATTTTCCGGCTTTAGCTTTCCAAGAAACACAACTTTATCCTGAAGCTTTTCCTTTATGACAAGATTTTCATACTCCTTTTTTTTAGGACCATCTCCGGCAATTTTGAGAACGGCATTCTGAATAGAATGCATAGCAATGATGACTTTATCAATTCCACGGGATTGGTTAACAGCTCCCTGATAAAGAATTATTTTAGGATTATTTTCCGGAATTACGGGAGTAGAAATAATTTCTCTTGGAATATTTCTTACAACAACAGGATCTACTTTATATTTTTCCTTAAACCATTCGGCATAGCTTTCACTCTCTGTCATCATGAATTTAATTTTGGGCACAATGTTTCTTTCCAATATCCTCCAAACCTTTTGTGAAAGCTTATTCTGTATTGCAGGCATTTCCGTAAAAATTTCATGACTATCAAAAACCAAAGGAATATTTAATTTTTTTGAAATAAGATAATTTGGCAGAAGCGCATCTATATCATTGGCATGAAGAATTGTATTTTTGTCAGCTTTTTTCTTTAATTCCTTATAAAGCTTCCAGTTAAACTCAAAATACGCCGTTTTTAAAGTCTTAGATTTTATTTTTATTCTTTCAAACGGATACGGGCGCTCCATTTTTTCGTTTCCTCCCCAGTCATTCCCTATAAGTTCTATATTATACCCGCTGTCGAAAAGGGTTTTGCATACTTTCTCTATTCTCTGATCCGTATAAAGATTGCTGAATGCCGAGGTTATTATTTTCTTCTTCATTAATTTTTCTTACCAAATATTAGATAATACATCTGAATAAAACAGATAAGTCCATTCGGAATAATTACCGGCCAGAGCATCCCGCTAAATATTCCGTAAATGACAAAACATATACAGCCGAACATATTTACGAGCCTGATTTTTCTTACATCTTTCAAGATGAAACTCAATACAATAAAAACAGATGCAGAATATCCTATATAGGTAGCAAAATCAGAATTCATGAATAAAAATTTCGGGAGGACAAACTTAATCATTTTCAATAAGATAATAAAATTTTTTCTGCCATAAAGTCATTTATTGCTTTTTGGTAAAATATTTGTAATTTAGATAATGAATAAATGGCAATGTTGCTTTTATTCTAATGAGATATATTATGGATTATAAGTTTTCACAAGGTTTGAGCCAGGTGTTCAAACAAAGCAAGAGCGAAGCTAAAAGGCTCAAGAGTGAATTTCTTAATACAGAACATCTACTTTTAGGTATTATAAAAACAGAAAACTCTGCAAAAGAAATCCTTCAAAACCTTAATGCGGATCTTACACAAATCAGAAGAAAAATTGAAACTTTAAATACAGCAAGTCTTAATCCTATTTCTGAGGAGGTTACCAATATTTCTTTCACGAAAATGGCAGATCATGCCATTAAACGTGCTGAGCTTGAATGCAGACAATACAAAAGCAATGAAATTAATACCGTTCATCTGCTTTTAGGCATTCTTTATAAATATGAGGACCCTACTTCGACGATATTAGGAGCTTATGATATTGATTACGAAGGAGTTTCAAAAGAATATCAGACTATGTTAAAAAATTCCGGACAGGCACCACAGATGAGTGCTTACGACGACGATGACGAAAGGGAGGACTTCGAGCAGATGAGAAAGCCTACAGGAAACTTAGGTTCTGCAAAAAGCAAAACGCCTACTTTGGATAATTTTGGTAGAGATTTAACTTCTCTGGCGAGAGACGGAAAACTGGATCCTGTTATCGGTCGTGAAAAAGAAATTGAGAGAGTTTCTCAGATTCTTTCAAGAAGAAAGAAAAATAATCCTTTACTGATCGGTGAACCCGGAGTTGGTAAATCTGCAATTGCAGAAGGTCTGGCTTTAAGAATTCAGCAGAAAAAAGTTTCCAGAGTTCTTTACGGAAAACGCGTAATCACTTTAGACCTTGCAAGTTTAGTTGCGGGAACAAAATACCGTGGTCAGTTTGAAGAGAGAATGAAGGCAATCATGACGGAACTGGAGAAAAACAGAGACGTAATCTTATTCATTGATGAGCTTCACACTATTGTTGGTGCGGGTAGTTCAACAGGAAGCTTAGATGCTTCCAATATGTTCAAACCGGCTTTGGCAAGAGGTGAAATTCAATGCATCGGAGCGACGACTTTAGATGAATATCGTCAATATATTGAAAAAGACGGCGCATTAGAAAGAAGATTCCAGAAAGTAATGGTGGAACCTACTTCTATTGATGAAACCGTTCAGATTTTAAATCAGATCAAAGATAAATACGAAGAACACCATAATGTAATTTATACACCTGAAGCAATTGCTGCGTGTGTAAATCTTACATCAAGATATATTACAGACCGTTTCCTACCGGACAAAGCGATTGATGCGATGGACGAAGCAGGATCTCGGGTGTATATTAAAAACATGAAAGTTCCTACCGAAATCATAGATTTTGAAAAGAAAATCGAAGAAATCAAGGAATTAAAACAAAAAGCAGTAAAAGCGCAGGATTATCTGGAAGCGAGAAAACTGAAAGATGAAGAAGAAAGGCTTCAGATGGAATTGAATTCTGCTCAGGATAAATGGGACAAAGATGTAAAAGAGAAAAAAGAAACCGTAACAGAAGAGAATGTGGCGGAAGTAGTTTCTATGATGAGCGGTGTTCCTGTAACGAAAGTTGGTAAAAACGAGCTTGATAAACTTGCCGGAATGGATGGAAACCTGAACGGAAAAGTGATTGGTCAGGAAGATGCGGTGAAAAAAGTTGTGAAAGCAATCCAGAGAAACAGAGCCGGTCTTAAAGATCCAAACCGCCCAATCGGAACCTTTATCTTCTTAGGAACAACCGGAGTTGGTAAAACTGAGCTGGCTAAAGTAATGGCAAGAGAACTCTTCGAATCTGATGAATCTTTAATCAGAATCGATATGAGTGAATACATGGAGAAATTTGCCGTTTCAAGATTGGTGGGTGCGCCTCCGGGATACGTTGGATATGAGGAAGGAGGACAATTAACAGAAGCCGTAAGAAGAAAACCTTATGCTGTGGTTCTTTTGGATGAGATTGAAAAAGCGCATCCTGATGTATTCAATATCCTGTTGCAGATCTTAGATGAAGGTCACGTAACCGACAGTTTAGGAAGAAAGATCGATTTCAGAAATACGATCATTATTCTTACTTCGAACATTGGAACCAGAGATCTTAAAGATTTCGGAGACGGAGTCGGATTCGGAACTTCTGCGAAAAAATCAACAACGGATTCCAGAGCAAGAAGCACGATTGAAAATGCACTTAAAAAGGCATTCTCACCTGAATTCCTGAACAGAATTGATGATATCGTTATCTTTAATTCTCTTGAAAAAGAAGACATTAAGAAAATCATTGATCTTGAATTGAACAAATTGTATTCAAGATTAGAAAAATTAGGATACAAAGTGGAATTGACTGAAGAAGCAAAAGACTTTATTTCTGAAAAAGGATGGGATAAAGATTTCGGAGCAAGACCATTAAAACGTGCGATCCAGAAATATATTGAAGATTTATTGGCAGAAATGCTGGTAAACAAACAATTGACAGAAGGAGAAACGGTAGTTCTTGATCTGAATGAAGCAAAAGATGGTTTGGCAGGAAAAAGCTCTAAGCCAAAAAAATCTGCCGCAGAAAAGTCTTCTCAATCGTAAGCAAATAATTTAATCATAATAAAAAAGCATCGGGAAACTTCCTGATGCTTTTTTTTAATTTATTTAAACATACTCTTAGCATTTGTAAATCTTAAGTTTTTACTATTTTTACAACTCAATTGAAGAATATGAATATTTCTATATTAGGAACAGGATTTATGGGAAAAAAGCATAAGGCGGTTCTTGAGCAGATTCCCAACATCCACATTAATGCAGAAATAGATTCGCATGCAGAATCTCACTCCAAAACACACTTTCATTCTCTGGAGCATTTTCTGGAAGAAAAATTACATACAGATCTTGTTGTGGTTGCAACACCAAACCATCTGCATTTTCAGCATGCAAAAATATTATTAGAAAACGGATATAACGTACTGATTGAAAAGCCGTTTGTGTTTAACATGGAGCAGGCATCCGCTCTTCGAGAAGCTGCACATCAAAATAACAGCCATGTTTTTCTGGTGATGCAGAACAGATTTTCCCCCGTAACTTTATTCCTAAGCGAAATTGTAGAGTCTAAAAAACTAGGAAAGATATATAATATTCAGCTTAACGCTTTTTGGAACAGAGGTGAGCAATATTACATTAAAGATTCATGGAAGGGAAAAAAGAATATGGACGGAGGCATTTTATATACCCAGTTTTCGCATCTTCTGGATCTTTTATGTTACGTTTTTAAGGACGATTTCACTGTTCTTTTCAAAGATTTAACCTCTTTTAGAAATTTTAATATCTCGGAAATTGAAGATACTGCCCTGCTTGTTCTTCAGGGTAAAACAGGAACAAAAGTTTCCGTCAATTTCACGACTTCTGTTTTTGAAAAAAATCAGGAGACTTCGCTCAATATTATCGCAGAAAAAGGCACTCTTAAAATATCAGGGCAATATTTCAATGAAATTACTTTTCAGCATATTGCTGACTGCCCAGATAAATTTGAAATTACATCCACTTCCAATGAGCAAAATCTAAAGGAAATGTATCTGGAAATCTTCAAATCTTTACGAGGCGAAAAAAACAATGCTATTCTACTGAAAGACGGTCTAGATCTGGTTGATCTTCTGGAAAAAATTTATTCCTAAAGTCCCACCACAAATCCGATATTCGGAACCAAACCACTGGAGAAAATACTCGAATTTTCTTTCCATAAAACATTATACATCAAACCTAACTGTAGATAAGAATTATTCCCGATTCTCTGCATATAACCTCCTCCAAGATAAAGGGCATCTTCATCCGCATTGGCTTTAAAATCATAGAACTTATCTTTATAATTGATGAAATAATGCTGATAATTGGCACTTACAAAAAAGGTTCTTGCAATATAATAATTCAGAAAAGGGCCTACTCCAAACATTGTGGAACTGTAAGCATTTGATTTCTGCCAGGAAATACTTCCCAAAACTCCGCCTTCAAGATCCTCCGTAAGTCGGTAACCCACTCTTGGAGCAGCTGAAAGATTAAAGTAATTGTTGCTTCCGAAACCAAAGCCGATTCCGCCGCCGAAAGTCCAGCGATTGTTGCTTTCAGGAGAAGCATTTACAGCAACCTGAGAAAACAGCAAGCCGGAACATGAAACACATAAAGAAATAATCAATTTTTTCATATTTAAATTGTTTTTATCGATGTCTAAAATTATCACTTTTTTGCGAATCTTTTTAATTGTATTTTTGCAGCGTCAAACTAAGAACTCCCGTTAAGAGTTTCGTAAAATTGAAATAACATGAAAGTAGTAGTAGGATTATCCGGAGGTGTGGATTCCAGTGTTACAGCGTATCTGCTGCAACAGCAAGGTCATGAAGTGGTGGCTTTGTTTATGAGAAACTGGAACGATGCTTCGGTAACGCTGGAAGATGAATGTCCGTGGATCGAGGACAGCAATGATGCCTTAATGGTGGCTCAAAAGCTTGGAATTCCGTTTCAGGTGATCGATATGAGCGATCTGTACAAGGAAAGAATCGTAGATTATATGTTCGACGAATATCAGAAAGGAAGAACTCCGAATCCTGATGTTCTTTGCAACAGAGAAGTAAAGTTCGATGTTTTTATGAAGACGGCAATGTCTCTGGGTGCAGATAAAGTCGCAACCGGACATTACGCAAGAGTAGATTCAACGATCGATGAAAACGGAAAGGAAATTTTCCATTTACTTGCCGGAAAAGATAACAATAAAGATCAGTCCTACTTCTTATGTCAGCTAAGTCAGGATCAGCTTTCTAAAGCATTATTTCCGATTGGGGAACTTACAAAACCTCAGGTTAGAGAAATTGCCAAAGAAATCGGCTTGGTAACGGCAGACAAAAAAGATTCTCAGGGATTGTGTTTTATCGGAAAAGTAAGTTTACCACAGTTTTTACAGCAGCAATTGGTTCCGAAAGAAGGTGAAATCGTGGAAATTTTCAAAGATTCTCCCCTTTTTGCTGAAAAAACGCCTGAATTTTCATCAAAACAGGAAGAATTAGAATACCTCAGCCGAAAAATCAATTACAAAAAAACAGATGGTAAAGTTATCGGAAAACATCAGGGAGCTCAGTTTTTCACGATCGGACAAAGCAAAGGACTTGGAATCGGCGGACACAAAGAAAGCTGTTTTATCATCTCCAGAGATATGGAAAACAATATTCTTTTCGTGGGAGAAGGACATCAGTTTCCGGGACTGCTAAAAAAAGCCTTAAAAATTGACAATTCTGAACTGCATTGGGTTCGCGAAGATCTAAGACTGAAAAACGGAGAATCGATGGAAGTAATGGCAAGATTCAGATACAGACAGCCATTGCAGAAGGCAACTTTACACCAGTTTGAAGAAGGATTCTATGTGGAATTTGAAGAATCGCAGTCTGCCATTGCAGAAGGGCAGTTTGCATCGTGGTACATCGGCGAAGAGCTGATCGGAAGCGGAGTTATTTCCTAAAATAAATCTTATCTAAATAATAATCCCGAAGCATTTTTGTTTCGGGGTTTTTGTTTGAAAATCATCAATTTCTATTTCATTTTATGGTTTACATAGAATAAATTAACGAACACAGATACAATAATTTCCAATATTAAAATCATCATTAAATAACCGATTGGTTTTCCTAAGAAAATTCCTTTGGCTAATTTTACAACTCCCAATAGAAATATAGAAATCAGGAAGTAAAAAGTTGTTCTTGAAATGGTTTCTCCAAAAAATTTCAGCGCAAAAACAGAGGCATAAAATCCAAGGACGAGAATGAAATAGAATTTGAGAAAATAGTGTCCTTTCAAAGAAATCGGATCTAAAGTATGGTTGGTTGCAATAAGCCAGATCAGACTTATGAGCACCGGAATTGTGTGGATAAGGATTTTTTTCATGTGTATTCTATTTCGGTTAATCTCCTCCACCTCCGCAACCACCGCATCCGCTTCCACAACTGCTTCCGCAGGAACTGCCGCAACCGGAACCTCCGTCACCGTGAGAACTGTCGCTTCCGCAGGTGTAAAAAAAGCCGCCGTCGCTTCCGTTATCTTTATTATCTTTATTCGGTCCGTTACTTTTGCTGAATGCTTTTATAATCACTACAATAATGATGAAGAAGAAAATTAAACTGAAGAAGATACTAAAACCTTCACTACTTTTTTTTGTGCAGGAATAAATTACAAAAGCACTGCTTAAAAGAAGACAAATTTTAACAAAAGGCGATATTTTTCTCTTTTTTGAAGGAATTTGAACCGGTTTCCAGATATCTTTCGGCGGTTCCTGCTCAAATATTTTCTCATAATTTTCTAAAGTTTCCGCAAACCAGCTTTTATGTTTTTCATTTTCGCTTTCTCCGCCTTGTGATGGTTGATGATGCAGTTTCTGCTGCAATACTTCGGGACAGAATTCTTCCCAGTAGTTTTGCGTGTAAATGAGATGCATATGCCATACTTTGTCTATAATTTCGCTCGGCGAAGCACCACTTGGAAGTTTGCAGCAGAGATAAACGAATTTTTTGTATTCATCAATCGCTTTTCGGGTAAATGTTTCTGTCCAGTTTTCTTCTTTCGCCAGTTTCTTTGAGAAAGGAAAATCGGCAGCACATTCATCCAATGAGAATTCCTGAAGCCTATTCCAGAGAGGATCATTTTGTAATACCATTTTTGTTTCCATTGTTTTAACTTTTAATTTCTACTCAAATATCGTTGGATGTTGAGATATAAAAGTCTTGCAACAGTCTCATTTGGTTTTAAAATTATCTTATATTAGTCTTATAAATTGAAAGATGAAAAAAGAAGATATACTACACATAGAAAAACTAATGAATTTTCTGGCGTTGCATTTCCTGAAAAAACATCACTGGGAAGATGTATCCAAAACCGAATGGTCTTATATTGTTTCAGAACTTAACGACCTGATCATCCAGGAAAATTCAGAGAAAAACAGCAAAAAAAGTCCGGATCTTTTAGGTTCAAATTACCTTTATGAACATTTGATTATCAATAAATTAAAGAAGTATTATCAAAATGAAAACGCAGCAGTAAGCAAACCTAATCTTGCTAAATTAAGCACAATCGTAAAAGTTTTGGGATATTCCAGTTATATCGATTTTATTAATTCCAACACAGAATCATTCAATTTTAACGATCTGAGGATTGATATGAATAATGTAAAGCCAAACACCGCTTTGCTGGATCGTCTTGTCGGCTGTTGGTATTCCTACAACCGAAATCTTCCGGAAAATCCTTTACAGGCGAAAGAAGACAGGATCTGGCGTTCTGCGACGGAAATCTACAAATCCGAAACGTCCGGAGAATATTTCGTCGAAAGAAGCGGCGGCGACCGTCATAAATATTTTGGAAAAATAACGGCCTATTCCGATTATGTCTTTATCATCATGAACAGCAACACGTTCATCCGCCAGCGTCATTTTATTTCAAGAATAAAAGATATCAAGGAAAAGCTGAAAAATCCAGAGTATAAGCTCCATGAGTTGCATTTTATAAGTACATGTATCAGTTTTAATCAGGAACCGATTGCCCTGTTTGAAATCTTTCAGAAAGCAGACCGCAAAACTTTTATTTCAGACTCCATCAGTTTCCCGATCGACAGCGATGAAATCCCGAAATCAATTATCAAACAGCTTGAAGACACGGAATCTAACCGTATTGATTACAGGTAGTTGACCATAGTTGATGGTTGATAGATTTGAGTTTTTAGGTTTAAAGTTTTTTGTTTTGGGTTTTAACTTACCAACCAGTCTTTAAAATCTTTTACGCGGTCGCGGCTTACGGTAATTTCTTCCTGTGGCTGAAATTCAAGTTCAACTTTGTAATTAGGCGAAGTGTGGATGTTTTTAATATAATCTGAATTGATGATAAACTGCCGGTTTACACGGAAAAATTTCTTTTCATCCAGCACTTCTTCCAATTCGTCCAGTGTGAAATCCGAAGGATACGTTCTTTCCTGAGTCTGCAAGTAAACAATTTTATTTTCGCTGAAAAAGCAGCTTACTTCATGTGTCTGTACAATTTTCAGATTATAGCCTATCTTCACCAGAATTCTGGAAAGCGTACTTTTTTCTTTTTTAATTAATTCTTTAATTTCCTGTGAATTGACGGAATTATCTGAAGGAATAAATGATTTGAATTTCTCAATTGCTCCGGCAAGATCTTCATCTAAAATCGGCTTCAGAAGATAATCGATGCTGTTCAGTTTGAATGCTTTCAGAGTGTACTGATCAAAAGCTGTCGTGTAAATGATAAATCCTTTTGTCGGAACTTTTTCAAAAATATCGAAAGACAGACCGTCTCCCAGAACAATATCTGAAAAGATGAGCTGCGGATGTTCATTTTCCGAAAACCACTGTACTCCTTCTTCTACGGATTCTATTTTCGCAACGATCTCTATTTCAGGAAATTCGTTAAGCATTCTTTCCAGTTTTCTTGAAGCGGGTTTTTCGTCTTCGATAATAACAGTCTTGATCATTGAGTTCCTGTTTTAGTTTTATAATTTCGAAATAAAAGTAATCAAAAATTGTCAGTTTTAAAACTTCAGCGGCTCTTTTGATTTTTTCATTTCTTTTTCCATCACTTCTCTTTCCCATTCAGAGTCCAGAAGGAACAGTTTTACGGCTTTTACGGTTAAAATAATTCCCCAGATGGTAAGAATGATTGATCCGTCCCATAATGAAAAATTAAATATTCCTTTTTCTAAAATATCGTCTCCGAAAATAATTACTGCCACGATCCCAAACCATAAAAGGCTTTTGTAGAATTTTTTAAGATCGTTTACTCTTTCCTGTGCCTGATTGTAGTTCATGATAATCTATTTTTAAAGTTAAAATTGAATGTTGGTTATAAAGATTTCGTATTTCTTCTTTCTTCGTCCATCAGTTGTTTTATTTTTCTTTCTTCCCAGTCTCTTCCGATCCCGAAAGTACTTGCTGCGTGTGCCGCAAGACCTAATCCCCATCCTAACATCGGCCAGAAGAACCAAAGATATTGCGGTGATGTTAAAATATTCAGCACGGCTAAAAATGAAATCACAAGGCAATACGAAGTAAGGTTTCCGTAAAATCCTTTCAGTTCTTTTACTCTTCTTGATGCTTTTTCGTACGCTAATTCTTCTTTGTTGGTGTAAGTTTCCATATTTTTTATTTTTAAAGATTAATTGTTTGTTTTTGTTGAGACAAATGTAGGACAGAAAACAGCCTCAAATCAATTTTAACTGACCGAACCGTAGATTATGCATCCTGAATTGTAAAAATCCCGACTCAACGGAGAATCGGGATTTCTTGATTTTATGTTTTTAGTTGTTTGGCTAGGAAAACTGCGAAAGTATAACGCATTTTTTAGCTAAAATCAGTAATCAATTTCTATATCGAATAATTGTTAAACTGAATAGATTTCTCCTTCGTCGAAATGACAGTGCGAGGATTTTTTAATTCTGAAGTTAATAGTTTGCTCCTTTAGGAGCAGAATCTGTGTAGAAATAAGAATAAATCCGTCAATCAATCCATAGGATTGGTATCTAAATACGATAAATTTTCTAAAGATAGCGTTCCTAAGGAACGCAGAACGCCTTGCGAATATGCTGTTTACACAGATAAAACTCTATAGAGTTTTCTACCATTTTACTTTAAACAACTTTCCTGATTTTGTTGATTAAAAATCTGTAAATAAATAATTTAATAAACAAAAGGAATCAGCTTTTTTGTTTTTCTCCGGTATTTCAGATATTCTTCTCCGAACTGCTCAATTAAAGCCTTTTCTTCGACATTCATTCTGTAGCTGAATGCAATAAAGGGAATTAAAAAAGCCAGAACCAAAGAAAGCCAGTTGTTCAGATACAGTCCTAAACCCAATGAAGTGAGCAATGAAAATGCATAAGACGGATGTCTTAGATATCTGTAAAATCCTTCTTTTTTGATTGTATGACCTTCTTTGATTGTAACATCCACCGTAAAATATTTTCCCAGAGAACGAATGATAATGAATCTTAAAATAATTCCAATCCATATAAAAACTGTTCCCAAGTAATAAATCCAGACCTCATCAGAAATGGGAAATCTTGTAATATAAGAAACCGTAACGGCACTTAGAATTGAAAGCGGAATGGCAATCCATAATAAGTTTAAAGTCGATTTATCTTTTTTATTATCTTTTTCTCCGGATTTCAGGATGTTTTTGTAAAGAAATTCGCTTAAAAACCAAGCCACCATAGAAATGGCGAAGAGAATCTGTAAAGTTTTCATATCAAACGGTGTTTGGAAGTGATGAACAATTTATCTGCCGTTTTTTTCCTTTTCCATCAGTTCTTTAATTTTTCTTTCTTCCCATTTATTTCCCAGCATAAACCCCGGAATAAACGTTCTCATTGCCGAAATGGCAACTCCGATGCCCCAGAAAAAAGGAAGCGCGAAAAATTTCAATTGAAAAATCGATTCATTGGGTTTTAATTCTGTGTAATTCAGATATAAAATGAAAATATTAACCGCAATATAAATGAAAACGGAGAAGTAAAATCTTTTGATTCTTTTAACGTGTCTTTCGGCTTCTTTGTATCTGAAATCGTCTTTGCTTATATTTTCCATGATGCTTATTTAAATGTTCTGTTTTGTTTTTCTAAAATTTCCCTGATCTTTCTTTCTTCCCAGCCTCTTCCAATGGCAAAAACACTCATTCCGTGTGCTGCAAGTCCGATTCCCCACCCTAACATCGGCCAGTAAAACCACAGATGATCCGGACTGGTGATGAGATTTAAAATGATTAAAAAAGGAATGATGATGCAGTAAGAGATAAGGTTTCCATAGAAGCTTTTTATTTCTTTTACCCGTTTGTGCGCGCGTTCGTAAGATTCATTTTTGGTTTCGCTTATTTCACTTACTACATCCGGCTTAGAAGAAAGTACCGGAAGTTTTACTTTAAAATAATCCTCAGACTTTTCTATGAATACATTTTTCTTCGTGAGTAAAGAATAGCGCTGTACAATATTGGCAAGACCGATCCCCGAACTTTCCTTGATCTGCTCTCTTACCTGTAAATTATTTTCAATACATAACGTATCATTTTCAGAGAATATTTTAATGATGAGAGGCTTCGAAGAAGTGGCAAAATTATGCTTGATGCAGTTCTCCAGAAGCAACTGTAAAGACAGCGGAACAACAAATCTTTTGTAATCTTCTTTTTTAACTTCGAAAACAAAATCTACGCTGTCCTCAAATCGTGTTTTCAGCAATTCGCAATAGGTTTTGGCAAATTCAAGCTCATCTTCCACCGTTACAAGTTCTTTGTCTTTCTGCTCCAAAACGTATCTGTAAATCTTTGACATTGAAGCCGTAAACTTCTGCGCCTGTTTTGGATTCTCATCAATTAACGAGCTTAAAACATTCAGAGAATTGAATAAAAAATGTGGATCTAACTGGTTTTTAAGGCTTTCAAACTGGGCATTGGCAGATTTGGCAATTAACTTCTGCTCGACAACTTCTTTTTTGGATGTTTTTCTAAGCTCTTCCACAAAACCTTTTGCATGTAGAAAAGCTGAAATGAGCAGGGCAATATTAATCATGAACCAGTTGGAAACATTGTATTTGCCGGAAAAGAACTCTTCTGTTGTTGTTGCCTTCTGGATCACCACAAAATTCATATAATTGCAGAAATACACCAAAACCGTATTGGCAATAAGAATAGAGACTATGCTTATAATCGCTCTCGTTCTTGTGGTTTCGGACCATGGAAATTTCCTGTTGAGAAAATCGTTGATGATGCCGTTTCCAATTCCCAGAACGAATGAGTACATCGTGGATACCAAAAGGGTGATGGCAAAATTTTCCAGTGTTTTTTCGTCATTAAAAACGAAAAAGAAGAAAAATGTTGTTGCCAGCGATATCCAGAGTAATATAATAATGCTTTTGTATTTCATTGTGAGCTTTCTTTGTTCAAAATTAGGCTTTAATAAAAGTATTAAAAATTATTTTTAGCCGAACCGTTATTTTTTGTGACTGAAGGGCAGAAAAAAACCTTCCGTGAAGAAGGTTTTATTTAAATTTTAAGGCACAAAAGACAATGTTAAAATTAATTTCTATAATAATCCAAGCGCTCAAAAGAATAAAAATCAAAGATTTTTAAAAACTGTTGTGTTCTTTAATTCTTGGGTTTACTAACTTTTAAAATGCTTCAAAATCTTTTGTGGTTTTGTGATTAAATAGTTTAAACAGACTTTTTACATTATTTCGCAGCTCCGTTTATAAAATATTCGGCTTCTGCTTTTCCCCAGTTCGGAGCGATTTTAGATTTTGGACTGTATGTCGTAAATTTTGCTAAAGCATCTTTAAACTGTTCCATCCCTTTTGTTTTGCTTCCGCCAAACTGTTCCGGAGTGAAGTAAGTATCTTCGGCTTTTATTAAAGCAATTCTAGGGTTTCCGGGATCCAGACTTTCTGCTTTTCTCAATTCTTCCATGGCTTTCATTCCGTCTGTCATGTATCTTTCCGTAGGATTTTCCATCATTTTAAGAGAATACGACATTTTTCTCAACAGGTGAATTTCTGCATTGTCTTTTCCGGCAATACTTTCTGCCTGATCAAGATATTTTTCTGCAATATTTGCCTGTGCAGAAAGCTCAGACATTTTACCGTCTCTCATGAGCATTCTTCCTTTCTGGATGTACGCAAATGCAGCGTAATAAGCAGGAAGCCACTCTTTGGTTTCTTTTTTTCCGATTCTGTCGAAGTCATTCGCCAAAGTCTGGAATTCGTCAAGAGATTTACAGTTTTCAATTTTGGCAATTTTATCAGACATTACTTTTTCATAATCTGTCTGAGCAAAAGCGGTTAAACTGATCAGACTTAAAGCAAAGGTTAACAGGTATTTTTTCATGTTTTCTAATTTTTTTAAATTAATTTTTGTTTTGAATAAAGATATATTTTTAATTGAATTGAAATAACTTTTACAGATTATTATTAATGGCATCCTGCGTTTTGTCGACTCCGAAGCTGATGAAGGCTCCTACAAAAACAAAGGTATTTACCGGAGGAACTACTGCAGAACTCCTTGATCCGTCCATTGAGAAATTGTAGCCGTACACATTTTTAGATCCTAAAATATTGGTTACACTCAGTACCAGAACCGTAAATGTTTTTGAATCTTTCTTTCCTAAATTCGGAAGATAATTCAAGCTGAAATTTAATGCGTTGTAATCTTTTAATCTTCCTTCATGTCTTACGAAATATTTCTGTTCACCATTCACATCCTGCGTTGCGATGTCGTAATATGGACGGCCTTTTGCGTAGGTGTAGGAAATATTGAAGCCTGTTTTCCATTCCGGAACGAATCTTTTGGCTACTGCGGAAAGGGTGTGTTCGGAAGCAAAATTTGGTTTTAAACTCATCGGATAATTCATAAAATCTCTTTTTGAATCTAAAAATGAATAGCTGATCCAGTAATCGATATTGTCGAATGTTTTTTTGTCTCTCCAGAATAATTCCAAGCCTTTTGCATAGCCAAAACCGCTGTTGTTATCCGCTGTCTGAACAAATTGGTTCTGTCCGTCAATGTACTGTAGGTTTTTTACCTTCAGAAGATCATCATATTTTTTGTAAAAAGCTTCAAATCTCAGGCTTCTTCCTTCCGTTGTTCTCTGCACCTGAAAGATATAATGCTGCGACTTCTGGAAGTCTAAATTTGCCGGACCGTTGATGTATCTGCTTTCAGGATTCTGATAAAAAATTCCGTAAGCGAATGAGGTTGTCCAGTCTTTGGCAAGGCGATAAGCTAAAGCCAGTCTAGGCGCAATATTACTTTTCCCAAGATAGGAAGAATGCTCTGCTCTCACTCCTATTTTTGCTGACAGCTGATTACTGAATCCTAAATCTGTTTCTGCAAAAGCTGAAGAGATAAGGTCTTTGTAGTTCTTGGTTACAAAATCGTTAAAATTTAATTTTTCGCTGGTACTGTTGAATTCAAAACCTCCTCGTAACGCACTGATTTTATTTATTTTTCTTTCTAAAACTGTTTTAAAATTGATGTAATTTCCGTCATTCAGAAGTTTTGTGCTTCCGGTTTGGGTTTCGCCTTTTTGGGTTGAAAAATCAAGGTCTGATTGATTATAGGAATAAGATGCTCCTGCATTCAGTAAATATTTTCCGAATTTCTGCTTGAAAGAGAGATTATGATAGGTATTTTTTCCTTTCAGTTTTACGAGAGACAGGTCATAATCTTCCGGTTCCAGACTTGGAGTCTGCACTGCCATTCTGTTGGAATCATATTTTCCGTAATATTTGAAAAATCCGCCTGATTTTGTTTTAAATCTGAAATTCAGATCGCTGTTTATACTTTGTGGAGCTTCGGAAAAATTGGTATTAAAATTGAAAATTTCCTGCATTAGCTTTAAGTTTGAATATCCAAGACTGGCTCCGTAAGAATAGTTTTTATTATCGCCCAATCTCTGAAATCCGGCGTTTAAAAAGATGGGAGAAACACCGAAATCGTAAGAACTCTGATCCGGAAGATCCACACTTTCCAGCATCAGTGCCCCCGAAAGAGCCTGACCGTACAATGCAGAATATCCGCCGCTTGAGAAAACATTGCCTTTGAAAAGAGAGGTATTGAAACGGTCTCTTCCTGCAATTCCCGGAACTGAATTGGAGAAATAATTGTTGATTAAGCTTCCATCCATGAAAATTTTGGATTCCGTTCCTGTTCCTCCACGAATGAAAAGACCTTCTGTTTCGCCCACTTTCTGAACTCCCGGAAGATACGTTAATGCCGATGTAATCTGTCCTTCCGCTCCGGCTGTTGTGTAAATATCAATCGGAGTGAGTAATGTTGTTGATCTTTTCTTGTCACTTGCTTCGATAGAGCCTGCCGAAACCACTACTGCATCAATTTCATTAATTTGCTCTTTCAGTTCCGCATTTACAGAAACTTCCTGATTTTCAATAACAATCGGTTTTTCAACATCAATGTATTTCGGATGGGTAAAAACTAAAACACGGCTGCCTTTTTCTGTGGTTTCAAAAGAGAAGTTTCCGTTGGAATCGGTTGTGGCTCCGTCGTAGGTATTTTTCAGGGTAACATTTACTTCTCCTACTCCTCTATTTTTGTACATAACTCTTCCCGAAATTCTGGTTTGGGCAAAACTTAGTGCAAATGATAAAAAAGTGGTAAGAAATAATAATTTTGTTTTCATAGCTGTTTTATTTCGATTCAAAAGTATAACGAATTTTCGCTGCTTTTAAATTTTTCTTGCTGAGTGGTTGTTTTTGGAATCTGAGTGGTAGTTTTTGATTTTCTGGTGCTGAAAATTTACTTTGTAAAATATATTAACCACCCCGTCAAAAATTCTTTGAATTTTCGCCACCCCTCCAAAGGAGGGGAATGTTACTAATTGTATTATTAAACTGCGTTGAATTTAATTGATGGGAATGCAGAAATCGACGAGCATTTTTCCTTCGGGATGTTCTTTGTAATTGGTATGGTAGATTTCGAAAGGAAAAGCTTTTCTTACAGAATAATGATTTTCATTCATCCATAGAAAAAGGGAAACCCAGCATTGTTCAAAGTCATTTAAGGTGACTTCTCCGCTTCCGACTATGAATTTTCCGGCTTCAAGGGTTTCAGGGAAAATCTGGTCTTCCTGCTGTTGTAATTTTTCCTGCAGGAGCATACAGGCGTGAATTCTTACTTTATCGGGAGGGGTCACTTTAAAGCTATCATGATAAACGGAAATCATTTTTATATTTTCTGCGGGAAATAGCTTTTTCTTTTCTGCCCAATCTATTAAGGTGTTGTAAGAGGATTCAACATTAGCAATTCCAAGGCTCATTACTGCTGCGAGATTCATCTCCGGAAGTTCGGTAACTTTAATTTTTAAATTCATTGCGGTCCATTTTAACAGGTTTTCTATATTGCAAATGTATTGTTGGAAAACCGCATCCGTTTGTCCGTTCTTGCTTTGTTTTAATTGAATTTTATGAAATTTTTCGGGAGCCGAATTTCTGAATTCTGAGGGAGATTTTCCGTAATGCTTTTTAAATGATTTGTTAAATGCCGAATGGTTGGAGAAACCTAATTCAAGATAAATATTTTTTACACTTATGTTCTTTTTTACAGCCAAATAAAAGGCGCTTTTTTCAATTCTTTTGCGAATGATATAGCTTTGAAGGGTTTCATTGGTCATCAGTCTGAAAATCCTGTGAAAATGAAAGGGAGAATACGCTGCAACTTCCGCAACTTTTTCTAAGGAAAGTTCGGTATCGAGATTGTCGTCAATGTACTGAATAGCTTTCACCATTCTTTTTCTGTATTCTTCCAAGTTAAAAGCATTTCCTGCAAAGGTACCGACATCGGATGAAAATGATTTGTCTTTTATTGCTATTGATGAAAAAAGAAAGGAATTGTAATGTGCTTTGAAAAATGTTGTCTAACTTTATCCGACAATCACTTTAAATCATTTAAAAATGAAAGGTACAACATTAGCATTATTGGCAGGATATGCGTTTTTTGCGGTTTCATGCGGAACAACAAAGACGTATCAGGTTCTGTCTAAGAGCAACACTCAAACAGGCGGAACGGCAAAATTCACCCAAAAAGGAGACGAAGTTATTATGAAACTGGATGTTACGAATCTTACGCCGGGAATTCACGCAGTACACATCCATGAAAAAGGAGACTGCTCCGCAGCGGACGGAACTTCTACGGGAGGACACTGGAATCCATCTAAAAACGATCATGGAAAATGGGGTGCAGAGCATTTCCACATGGGAGATATCGGAAATCTTGTTGCCAATCAGGATGGTGTGGCAACGCTGACTTTTAAAACGAATAAATGGTGTCTCGGATGTTCTGATGATTCTAAAAACATTATCGGAAAGGGAATGATTATTCACGCCGCGGCCGACGATTTTCATACGCAGCCAACCGGTAATGCAGGAGGAAGAGTGGGTTGTGTGGAGATTAAATAATTTTTCGCTTCTATCAATAAAAAATACCGCTAACAAAAAGTAGCGGTATTTTTATATTTCGATCTGAATATTAAAATTTTACACTCATATCTGCAATAATATTCATTGCTTCCTGAAGGTAAAGGTCTTTTTTCAGATTTTTGATCCAGATTTCAGATTTTTTCTTGAAGGCTTCGTCTTTTTTCTCTCTTTCAATTTCGTTCTGATACATTGTAAACTGAAGACCGTTTTCAAATTTCGTTAATGATTTGAATTTTTCGATCTGCGCTTTTCTCTGCTTCATTACATCATTGAATTTATTGATATTCAAAGTAATGGTTTCCTCTTTATCCAGTTTTTCTCTCCACTGAGCAGACTCCAAAAGCAACTGGTATTTTGCATTTTTAGCCATTCTGTCGTTGCTTGCTTTTTCCAATGCCTGAATGTTGAAATAATTAAGCTTCTGGAAACTTGTGGAAGGAATTTTATCCCAAGCCAGAGCATAATCGTCATATCTTTCTCCTATCTCCGCATAGGTAAAGAAATCTTTCATCTGAATGTCTGAAACAATTCCTTTTCTCTGAGTAGATTCTCCTGTAATTCTGTAGAATTTCTGGATCGTCAGTTTTAAAGATCCGAAATCGTCTTCTGTATTTAAGAATCTGTTCAGATCCACAAAAGTCTGTACGGTTCCTTTTCCGAAAGACTGCGGCGAACCGATAATCATTGCTCTTCCATAATCCTGCATTACTCCTGCTAAGATCTCAGAAGCTGAAGCAGAAAGTTCGTTCTGCATGATTACCAATGGTCCTGTCCAGATCGGAGTTTCATTTTTATTTTTTAACGTCTGAATTTTCCCGTTTCCGTCTTTTACCTGTACATACGGTCCTGCCTGCATGAAAAGTCCCATGATGTCTCCAACTTCCGTTAAAGAACCTCCTCCATTGTTTCTAAGATCCAGAACAATCCCTTCAATTCCCTGAGCTTTAAGCTTAATGATCTCATTTTTAATATCATCTGAAGCATTTCTTCCGTTAGGATTTTCAAAGTCCGCGTTGAAGCTTGGCAAATTAATGAAACCGTATTTTTTACCATTCGGAGAGTTTACAATAATACTTCTCGCGAAAGTATCTTCAATGGCAACTTCTTCACGGATCATGGTTACATCTTTTATCGTTCCGTCTTTTTTCTGAACCGTTAAAGTGACCGGAGTTCCTTTTTCACCTCTGATGAGTCTTACGGCTTCATCAGAAAGCATTCCTACGACATTTACCGCATCTTCTTTCGGTTTAGATTTTACTTTTAAGATTTTATCCCCTTCAGAAAGCTGTTTGGATTTCCACGCCGGAGCACCGATCGTTAAAGCTCCCAGATAAAGATTTCCTTTTTTCTCCTGAATAATGGCTCCGATTCCGATTACTTTTCCGGTGAAATTGGTATCAAAATCTTCTTTATCCTTTGGAGAATAATAGTTGGTGTGCGGATCGAAAACTTCCGTATAAGCATTCATGTACACGGTAAACCAGTCCATTTTCTTTCTCTTTTTGAATCTCGTAAAGGTTTCTTTCACAAGATCTTTCACCTCATCGGTTGCTTTTTTGAGCTTCTGATCCGGCGCAAGAGGCTGATATTTTATGGTATCTTTCAGGTTGTATTTCTGTACAGAATCTTTTTTCTCTTTCTGAGCTTCTTCTTTGCTGTTCATCGATTCGATTTCCTGAAGGATATTGTATTTGATGAATTTTTTCCACTCGTTATACTGCTCCTGCTTGTTTGCAGGAACTTTTTTCATTTTCGGTTCTAAAATAAGCGTTTCATCTTCTTCCAGATTAATCGGCTTGCTGAAAATATCCTGTGTAATTTTATCGATTTCGTCTACTCTCTGGTATAATCTGTCGATAGTAAGTTTGTAGAAAGTAAGATCACCCTGATTGATATAATCATCCAGTTTCGTTTCGTGCTTCCCGAATTCATCCATATCCGATTGAATGAAATATCTTTTTCCCGGATCTACCATCTCGAAATAATGCTTATAAACATCTTTAGAATAGGCATCGTTGATGGGTTTTGGGCTGTAATGCAAATAAGAAAGTGTATTTTTCACGCTCACCATTATCGTCTGCATCTTTTCGTCATCATTCTTTGGCGAGTTGAAACAAAACATTAGACTTGTTAATGGAATTAGGAGTAAAAATTTATTTAGCTTAAAATTTTTCCACATAAATCTGTAATGTATTTTATTAATTTTAAAAAAGTATTGTAATAAGTAGTTATTTTTTATTCTCCGTTACAAACTATCAAATTTAATACCTTATTTCTAAATATCTGTTACTTTTAAGGATTTTTATTAAGATCAGGATTTATCTTAATTTTTACTGTTGAAAGTATGGTTTAAAAGATCAAAAATTCAAAAACCATTATTTCACACTCCAAAATATTTAAACCCAAAGTTTTTTCCGAAGAAAGTCTTTTATAGTATATTTGTTACAATTAAAAAATTTATATGGAAAGACCACTTATTCTGGTTACGAATGACGACGGAATTACAGCACCGGGAATCAGAAATCTTATCAGTTTTATGAACGAAATCGGAGAAGTAGTTGTTGTAGCACCCAATTCTCCGCAAAGCGGTAAAGGTCATGCGATTACCATAAATTCTACTTTAAGTTACGAAGAAGTACATCTCGAAGGTCCGCAAAAGGATTTTTCCTGCAGCGGAACTCCTGTTGACTGTGTAAAGATGGCTCTTGACAAAATTCTTCCGCGAAGACCGGATATTGTGGTTTCAGGAATCAATCACGGAGCGAATTCTTCCATTAATGTGATTTATTCGGGAACAATGTCTGCTGCGGTAGAAGCGGGTGTGGAAAGTCTTCCTGCCATCGGATTTTCTTTGCTGGATTTCAGTTGGGAAGCAGATTTTACGCAGGCAAAAGAATACATTCAGAATATTGTGAAAAGAACTCTGGAAAACCCTATGCCGAAAGGAATTGTATTAAACGTAAATATTCCGAAACTTCCGAAAGAGGAAATAAAAGGGGTAAAAGTCTGCAAACAGGCACACGCAAAATGGGAAGAAAGCTTTGATGAAAGGGTAAATCCTCACGGGAAAAAATATTACTGGCTGACCGGATATTTCAACAATATGGACGAATCTGAAGACGCCGATGAAACCGCTTTAGCAAATGGGTACATTTCTATTGTTCCGGTGAAATTCGATCTTACCGCTTATGAGTATATGAATACGCTGAATGAGGTAATGAAATTTGATTAAATATAAATATTGAGGCGTAAATTTTTTTACGCCTTATTTTTTTGCAATAGAAACTCTTACACCGAATAAAATTCTAATCATATCAAAGACGGAAAATCTTATGTATTGATATTCTGTTAGATTAAGTTTTTTTTTAAGATCAATATAATTGGAATAATCAAAACTTGAAATTCTTTCTACCACTCTATTATCTTTAACAAGATATAAAACATTGTACGACTGATATTTGGCTCTTTCTATTTTTTCAAAACAAAAATCTAGATCATCTATTTTAATTGTTTCAGTTTTAAAAAATTTTTTAAAGATAATCATACCATCAGTTATTATAATTTTTGTGTGAATTTTAAAGAAAAAATTCCAAAATAAAATCAATGCTGAAACAAAAAAAATATCTCTCAGAATATATAATATCTTAAAACTTCCAAAATCATCAATAATAATGAAAGTAAAGACTATTGTAGATAAAAACGTTAAAAAATATACGATCATTAATGATTCGATGTTAATCCTTGATCTCATTCTTTAATGTCTTAAAATAAAACTCTATCCTCTTTCCTCAATTCCTCCAGATATTTGCTTTTATCATCACGGTAAAATAAATTCATGGTTTCGAAAGGAATCATTTTCAGGTCTTTATTCACAATGTGAACGCAGGATTTTTTCACAGCGCGGACATCAAAATCATGCGCATCCATAAAGTTCATGATGATAATTCTGAACAGGTTATCGTAATCCAGATTAGGTGCGGAAACGTCAGGAAGACAGCACAATAACTGATTAACTTTAGGTTTTACTTTATCCACAGAAATTCCGGTGCTGAAAATATCCAGAAGCTGCATCTGCAATCCGGTATCCTGTTCGTAAACAATGGTATTTCGGGTTTCATTGTTCAGTAAATCAGCAGGATTGATGTATCGTGTTAAAGGAATCGTTTCGCCTTCCAGTTTCAGAATATATCCCATCGCCAAAGCATCGGGATTGCACGGAACCGGAATGATATCATCCGAATTCAGCAAAGGAAACTGATTGAGAATTTCCTGCCTCACTTCAGTTAAAGTAATTTTTTCATGAGCAGAATCTTCGCGGTTTCTTCCTGCAATTTCTACAGGCTGAAAGGTAATTCCGCGGACGCATTTCTGTTTCAGGGCAAAATCAATAATTTTTCCGATTTCGTCAATATTTTTATCTTTCTGAAGAACAATGACGAGGGTTGTAGAAAGATTTAAAGCATTCAATTTCTCTAAAGCTTTCATTCGTACGTCTGTTAAATCTTTTCCTCTGAAATCTTCCAGAACTTCCGGTTTAAAGGAATCAAACTGAAGGTAAATTTCAAATTCCGGAGCGTACGTTGCCAGTTTTTCGGCAAAACCGGGATCATTGGCAATTCTTACCCCGTTCGTATTCAGCATTAAATGTTTGATGGGTTTCGACTTCGCAATATCCATAATTTTAAAAAATTCAGGATGAATTGTCGGTTCTCCTCCACTGATCTGAACAACATCCGGTTCGCCTTCATTTTTAACAATGATATCAAACATCGCTTCGATTTCTTCCAGACTTCTGTGACTTCCGTAATGTGGTGAAGACATTGCGTAACAGGTAGGACAGGTAAGATTGCATCGATCTGTTACTTCCACAATAGAAAGGCAGCTATGTTGCTCATGATCAACACATAAACCACAATCGTAAGGACAGCCATATTCTACATCGGTTCCAAAATGATGCGGCATTTCAGAAGCTTTATTGTAATTTCTGATGTTTTTATAATACTGAACATCAGAAGCAATTTTAGTTTTGAAAAATCCGTGATCCGGACATCTTTTCGTCATAAAAACTACTTCATCCTCAATAATGATCTTTGCTCCCACTCTTTTCAGACATTCGGGACAAAGACTTATGGTATAATCGTAATAGGTATAATTTCTTACTGGCATAATAATTTTTAATTTATAAAGCTCCTCCGCAAATAATTCCACTAATTATCAAACAGATAAGCATGGAAATAGTGACAGTCTGCCAAAATTGCTTCTTTGAAAAATTTTCATTCTTCCAATGAAAAATAGCTTCGGTAATTTTTGCTACTATAAATGAAATTCCAAAAATAATTCCTCCGAATATAAAAAGTGCTGTTATTATTGAAATCAACAAATCCATTCTTAACTGTTTTTACATTCCACCACAAACAAAACCACTGATCAATCCGCCAACAAGCATGGAAATCAGAACAGTCATCCAAAACTGACCCGTTGAAAATTTTCTTTCATTATTCCATTCGTAAATAACTTTTGTAATTACGGCAACAACAAGCGATATCATCAATAATACAAAGGCAATAATCCCGATAATCATTACAACAAGACCACCAAGATCTCCGACTTCAAGAAATGTGAGTAATTTCATGATTTGATATTTAATGTGAAGTTACAAATTTTGTTTTTCTCAATTTTAAGAAATAATAAAAAATTACGGCTATACAAACAAGCTGTATGGTTCCTAAATTTCCTAAAATTTCTACTTTCGGCTTGATGAAGTCCAGCAACAGTCGGAAGCTAAAATAACTGACCATAAACAACTGAAAAACGAAACCTGAAGGATATTTTTTTGCATTCTGGATAATTTTTAAAACGATCCATAAAAGAATGAGAAACGCTATTTCATATAATGCCACAGGATGTCTGAGAAATTGGTCTCCCAGATGCATTCCGAAAATAAAATCAGTAGGAATTCCGTATGTTTCTTCATAAATTCCGGTAAGAAAGCAGCCGATTCTGCCAATAATCATTGCTAAGATCAGTGGATAGACAATCAAATCTCCGGTACTTTCTTTATGCGCGACAATTTTTTTTGCCCATTCAACACCAATTAAGCCAAAAGCCAATCCGCCAACAATTGTATTATTTGTCCAGATGATTTTCAGATCAAAATGCTCTAAAAGTCTGATGGGGTTTTCGAGATTTCCAATTAATTTTGATCCGATTAATGCTCCCGCTGTTGCACCAATTAATACCGCAGCCGACGTATTGAAAGACATTTTCTCTTTCGATTTTCGTTTTAGATAAAAATAAAACCGCATTCCGATAAAAATTCCTGCCGCTTCAAACAGCGGATGAGCGAGAATCGTTTTACCAAATAGGTGAAAGGTCACAGGAAATTCCATGGTTTCAAAAGTATTATTTTTAATTAAAACTTATTCGAATTTCTTTAAATTTTATATGTGGTTCTTTTGTCTTGAAACAAAAGAACGAAAAGTTCAAGACTTTGAATCTGAATGCTAAAAATTAAAATTCATTCCTAAAATTCCCAAAACTTGCGCGAATTCAATTGGGGTCTTTTGATTAAAAATTTGCCTCGCGCTTCAAACAGTGGGAATTTTTTAACGAAATAAATTGTAATTTTCTTAACGCTTCAGCTTCATATGTCGATTTTTCTGATCGTATTTATGATTTAGTTAGCTTTTAAATAAAGGTTCAAATTGTATTAAATAATTTATAAAATCCTTTTAAATAAAGATTAGAATCAATCTTTTTCATAAATTTAATTAAAATAATTATCCGAATTATGAGAATAGAATATGATATTAAACTGGGTTTTAAGGATGTAATGTTCCGTCCGAAACGTTCTACCCTGAAATCCCGTTCTGAAGTTGATCTTGAAAGAGAATTTACATTTAAACATACCCGAAAAAAATGGAAAGGCGTTCCTGTGATTGCTGCTAATATGGATACGGTGGGAACATTTGAAATGGCGGTTGAACTGGCAAAAGAAAAAATCATCACAGCGGTTCATAAGCATTATTCTGTGGAAGAATGGTCAGATTTTTTAGATTCTCAGCCGGAAAACATTTATCAGTATATCGCATTAAGCACGGGAACCGGAAAAGCAGACGAAGAAAAGATAAAAACCATCCTCGATCTGCATCCTAAAATCGAGTTTCTCTGCATTGATGTAGCCAATGGTTATTCTGAGCATTTTGTTGAATTTGTGAAGAAGGCAAGGGCAAATTTTCCAGATAAAATTATCATTGCCGGAAATGTTGTAACCGGAGAAATGGTGGAAGAACTTCTTTTAGTCGGTGCAGATATCATTAAAGTCGGGATTGGTCCCGGTTCGGTTTGTACAACGAGAGTGAAAACCGGAGTGGGATATCCTCAACTTTCGGCAATTATAGAGTGTTCTGATGCGGCACATGGTTTAGGAGGCCATATTATTGCGGATGGCGGCTGTAAAGTTCCGGGAGATGTGGCGAAAGCCTTTGGCGGCGGTGCAGATTTTGTAATGTTGGGCGGAATGTTTGCCGGACACGATGAAAGCGGTGGTGAAATGGTGGAAGAAAACGGCAAAAAATACAGACTTTTTTACGGAATGAGCTCGAAAACAGCCATGGATAAACATTCGGGAGGTGTTGCAGAATACCGTGCTTCGGAAGGAAAAACCGTAAAAGTAGCTTACAAAGGTCCGGTTCTGGAAACGGTAAAAGATATTTTAGGCGGCGTTCGTTCTACCTGTACTTATGTGGGGGCTTCAAAACTGAAAGAGCTGTCGAAAAGAACGACTTTCATCAGAGTTCAGGAGCAGGAAAATCAGATATTTAAAGAGTAACTATTGAACAAAATATTTAACATTATAAATGGTGATTGTCTCGCTGAACAATTGAAAGAAACAACAATTTCCAGCGAGATGATTATCTGTAGAGAAGCTTTAGTTGCAGGTTCTTTACAGGCTGAAAATCTGGATGTTTTCTGGAAAGTAAGATCAGAATTTATTGCTGAAAATTATGGTGATACAAAAGAAAATTATTACCGTAAATTGGTTTCAGAATGCAATAAAATAATGCAGATTCCGGAAGATTCTGAGGTACATCTTTGGTTTGAAGATGATCTTTTTTGTCAGGTTAATATGTGGTTTTGCTTAACGCTGATTCCGAAGGATAAAAATATCAACATCTACAGGATTTTTCCAAAAGCATCGAAAGAAAACCAATGGAAGGGATTTTCGGATTCTGACCGTTTTGATTTGGAAGAAACATTAAATTCAAGAGTTTTATTTAAACAAAAGGATCTTGAATTGGGGCTGAATTTATGGGAAGCTTATCAAAGTAATCATCAAAATAAATTAAAGCAACTTTCTGAAATTCAATCTGATTGCTTTCATTTTTCACCTGAATTAATTACTGCTTATCAAAACATTAATCCTGAAGTTTTTATTCAAAATTTAATCCTGAACGGCATAACAGATTTTAGTGAGGTGTTTGAAAAGTTCCGTGAGGAGTTGGGAATTTTCGGATTCGGAGATTTGCAGGTAAAGCTTATTTATGATAAAGTTTTTCAGGAAAAATAGCGCTTATTTTACAACAATGCTTTTCTTGCTGAAAAATTTTTCCAACTGATCATTAACGTACTTTTTCTCTTCTTTTGCGGAAGATAATTCATCAAAGTACAGGATTTTAGGAACTTCCCTGATTCTGTCAATCTTTAAAGAATCTTCTTTAGAATTCTGAATGACTGTAATTCTGTCTCTTATTTCCTTATCATATTCTTTTAAATCGGTTACAAAAATTTCTTTAACGAAATTATTCATGTTGTAATCTATATTAAACCCTGAATAACTCTGACTGAAAAAATCTGTTTCCGGCAGAAAGATGACAAACAAACTGATCCACCAAAGTCTTTTTAAATTCTCCTTTTTGTATAGTAAAAGAAAAGAAAGGGTAGCTAAAAAGAAGATGACAATATTATCGTTCTGTCTTCCTACAATATTAATAAGATAGCCCAAAAACATTAAAGGCAGCAATGAAATCATGCAGATTATACAGGCTTTGGTAAAGTTAATTTTGCTTTTTAAGATCGTAAATTCTTCAAAAAATAAGGCTGTAAACAAAGGAATAAGAAATACTGTTTTTATAAAAATATACCCAAAATTAAAAGTGAAAAAAGCCGCTCTTTTGGTCCATATCCAATAAAAAGCATCATCAGACTTTACCATTCTGTTAAAATTTCCCGGAGCTAAAAAGCTGATAAGAAATCCGATAATTCCGATGGTTAAAAGAATTTTATTTTCCTTTGATGGTTTTTCAAAGCCTATAAAGCTCAATACTCCTAACAAAAGCAGCGCAATGATTTCATTTGCCCCCATCAGAATAAAAATGATAACAGCGCTTAAAAAGAAGAACAGTTTTTTGTGTGATTGCTGAAACTTTCCATAAAAAAAGAATAAAAGACATGATAAAATAACCGGCAGGAAATAGACATTAGATCCTGTGATCCAAAAATAATGTTCCGGTAAACTGATTAATCCAACCGTATAAATAAAAAACAATAACAGGCTCTTTTTTAGGGCTTCTGTAAAGGTATAATTAAAATACAGTCTGAAATTTAAAATGACGACTGCAAGAAATGAAGTGAGTAAAAATACAGGATAAATTTTCGGGAGTATATTGAACGGATCTTTAGAAACAGGATTCACCATATTAATGGTGTAGCCAAAATATCTTCCTCCCCAATGCATATAAAAATCGCAGACATTCCCTAAAAATCCTAATTTTTTTGTTCCATAGGAATAGATATAATCATCGGTCTGATATACATTAAAAAAAGAAAAGTAAACCAGACCGATTAGTAGTAAAACCGACAAGAATAAGGTAATATTCTGTACCGTTTTCATATATTTTATGTCAAAAGACCTCCATCAACGTTTAACGTCTGTCCTGTAACGTAAGAAGACATTTCACTTCCTAAAAATACGCATGCATTTGCAATATCTCTGGTCTGTCCCAGTTTTTTCATCGGAATAGCTTCGTTCCATTTTTCTTTTGCTTTGTCATCTAAAGCATCCGTCATTTCTGTCTGAATGAATCCCGGAGCAATTGCGTTGCAACGGATGTTTCTTGAACCTAATTCCAATGCGACAGATTTAGTGAAACCGATAACTCCCGCTTTAGAAGCTGCATAGTTCGCCTGTCCTGCATTTCCGCTGATTCCTACTACAGAAGTCATGTTGATGATTGATCCTGCTTTTGCCTTCATCATGGGCTTAATCACCGCTTTGGTAAGGTTAAATACAGAATCTAAATTTACTTTAATTACTTTATCCCAGTCATCCTTCGACATTCTCAGAAGCAGATTGTCTTTTGTAATTCCCGCATTGTTTACCAAAATATCAATTTTTCCAAACTCAGCCATTACTTCGTCCACTAAAGTTTGAGCGGCATCAAAATCTGATGCATCAGACTGATATCCTTTAATTTGAGTTACAGAACTTAAAGCTGCTTCCAATTCCTTCGCTTTTTCTACAGATCCGGCGTAAGTGAATGCTACTTTTGCACCCTGTTCGGCGTACATTTCGGCAATTCCTTTCCCGATTCCTCGTGTAGCTCCCGTAATTAGCGCTACTTTTCCTTCTAATAGTTTCATATATGACAATTATTTTTCTTTATAACGTATTAGCCTTTTGAAAGTTGGCTAATATACAGCATTTAATTTTACAGAAATAAAACAGTGCGCAAAGATATTACAAAATGTTATTCAATGCATTTTAAATCACTTTTTTAGCGAAAATTTATGACTGTTTTTTTGATATTCGTTATTAATCATACTGCTTTTTAACGCAAAGGGTCGCTAAGATTCTTTTATATACCAACTGTTCTTGTGTTCGCAAAGGCGTTTCACTCAGCAAAGACCTCAAATATTTTCCACTTATGCAATTAATCAATAAAACTTCTGTCTTTTTGCTCTGTAAAGTAGATAAATTCTGTTTCTTTTCCTTTGGTAAGTCTGATGCCTTTTTTATCCGGAAAAAACTTATCATAGACAATTTCCGTTAAAGGCTCATTTTTATCGTTGGTAACGCCGAATTTATTATCTTTTTTCACCACAAATTCATTAACACCTAAAAAAGTGGTGATGTCATTGTAGACGAAAGGAACAATTTCATTTCCGTTTTCATCCATCATCCCGTAGAAATTGTCTATGCTTTTTCCGACTAAAGTAGGATAAAGCTCAAAAGGTTTTACTTCTTTAAATCCTTTTAATTCTTTATAATTTCCTGTTTTTGGTGAAAATGTGTAAAAGGTTTCGTTTTTATTGACAATCAGTGTATTGGGGAATATTTTTTCGATTTGGTAATCGTCATTCAGGATATTTTTTAAATTTTTATCCAGAATTTTTTCTTCATCGTCTTTTCTCAGATAGAGATATTTTTCTCCTGCAATGCTCAATCCTTCTACCCTGTCATATTCCTTCGGAAAAACCACTTCTCCGTTTAGACGCACAACGGCAGTTTTAGGATTTTTCTGATCTTGAGAGGTTTTAAACAATCCATTAAAAAGTGGGTTTACATAATGATAATCAAGATCATACACCTTCCCTTCTTTCTTAGAAAAAATGCTTACTTTGTCTTCTTTGGTAAGGTAAATATATTCTCTGCCCACAAAAGCCTGATCATATATTTCATCGGCAATGGTATTTTCTTTTTCATCAATAATTCCGTATTTATTTTTGGAAGTATCCAAAGTTACCAAATAAGGAAACGCATTGATATTGTCCACGTTATGATCCGAAATCGTACTTAAGGTTTTACCATTATTATCAATAACTTCTCCCGATTTTTCACCTTTCGAAAGATAAGTTCTGCTTTTGTAGAAACGAAGATCATCGGTAAAAGGACGGTCTGAAATCTGTATTCCATCAAAATCATAAATCAGCCAGACTCCGTTATTTTTAACAAAGAATCTGTTTTCGCTTCCAAAAACTATTTTTTCAGAGAACGGAATAATTTCTTTTCCGTTAAAATCGTAAACACATTCCTTTCCTTTTTTTGAGTAAATCAGCCTGTCTTTATTTTCCCAGGTTCTCAATTTGAAAAGATCCATAGGAATAACTTCCTTTCCGTTTGCATCAATGATCGCCGTTTTTCCATTGGAATTTCCCGCTTTTACCCTCAAAACAAACCTGTTTTTCCATAAATGTGAAATTTCACTTTTTGCGGGATACTCAAAGGTGATATTGCCCAGAGAATCTACAATTCCGGATTTTCCGGTTTTGACGTCAGAAATCATTCCGTATCCTTTGGAATAGAAACGGACTTCTTTGCCTATTTTTTTTGTTAAAAGTATCTGTTTATACTGATCCGTCTGCCCGAAACAGACCGACGAAAGCAGCACGAAAATTAAATTTTTCAATTAAATGGAATTATTTACGATGAGAACAATCTCACCTTTTAACGTTTTGCTTTTGGAAAACTCAATGAGTTCAAGAATTGTTCCGCGTTTGGTTTCTTCGAACTTTTTGGAAATCTCACGGCTTAAGCTAACCTTGGTTTCTTCGCCGAAAAATTCTTTAATCTGCTCCAGTGTGGTATTGATTTTATGCGGACTTTCGTATAAAACGATTGTTTTTTTCTCTTCTGCAAGCTGCTTCAGCTTCGTTTGTCTGCCTTTTTTCTGAGGAAGAAATCCGGCAAATAGAAATTCGTTATTCGGTAATCCTGAAACCACCAAAGCCGGAACAAAAGCGGTTGCTCCCGGTAAACAGATCATTTCGATATGATGATCGGAACCTGCTTTTGCCAGCAAATAACCCGGATCTGAGATTCCGGGAGTTCCTGCATCGGTAATAATCGCAATATTCTGACCGCTTTTAAGGTCTGTAATTACTTTTTCCGTTGTCTGATGCTCGTTGTGTAAATGATAAGATTTTAAAGGCTTGGAAATCTCGAAATGCTTTAAAAGAATTCCGGAAGTTCTTGTGTCTTCACATAAAATATAATCAACCTCTTTCAGTACATTTACCGCTCTGTAGGTCATATCTTCGAGGTTCCCGATCGGTGTAGGAACAAAATATAAGATTCCGCTCAAAATTTAGTTTATAAAAATTTATTTTCCACCAATATCCACAGTCTCTGTGCATATTCGTCCACTTTGCTCCATTTTTTGGCATAATAAAGATCACTCAGGTATTCTTTTGCCTCCTCCAGTGTTCTGAAACTGTTCAGGTTATTCACCACTTCATTCAGTTCCGTCTGGCTTCCTCCGAACAGTGTTTTTGTGAAAGCAATCCTGTCATTCAAATCAAGTTTAAACTCAGGCTTTTTCTTTTCCGCTTCCATAAAATCGGTTGGAATATTGGTCTTTAAAATACTTCCTGTCTCTTCTTTTTTCTCAACAGGAGTTGCTTTTTCCAGCATATCTCTTTCAAGATGATCATCATCAAAAAGCGACTGTACTGCTTTCAGACCTTTGATATTTGCCAGTTTTATCTTTTTATCATGATGATAGGCTTCGAGATTTTCAAAGCTTTCATCAGATTTTAAATGTTCTTTCTCTTCCGAAACAGGTTTGTTTATCTCAACAATTTTTCTTCTGTCATTAATTTCCGCTAAAATAGGCTGCTCTTGTTTTTCTTCAACAACGGCTTCGTTTTTAATTTCATTAACGATGTTTTCAGCATTTGAAGTATCGGTCGCCAATTCGCCCTGTTCCATCATTGTGCGGGAAGAATACTGATTATCATTTTCTTCCACTAAAATTTCCTCATTTTCATCTAAAACTTCACCATCAAAAATGCTTGGAATTTCTTTCAGTTCTTCTTCATTTTTATACTGATAATTGCTTTGAATCTTTTCTTCTTCATCAAAATCATTCAGAATATCTCCACGATTGTCCGAAATTTCGTTTTCAAATTCATCAATTTCATTTAACTGATGATTAAAAATAACTTCTTCTTCTGTTTTGTTTTCATTAAACATTTCTTCCGAGAGCTCTTCATCATTTTCGGGTTCGGAATTTGCCAGAATTCTTTCTTCATCCACAAAATTCAGATCCGCTCCGCTATTTTCAGAAGTTTCATATTCATCAAGTTCATTTAACTGAGCATTGAAAACATCTTCATTCTCTTTCAGATCATTCTGAATTTCATCCTGCGAATTTTCTTCTGCAAAATTAATTAAAGTTTCGTGAAGTTCACCTTCTACAATCTCATTTAATTGATTGTTAAAAATTGCCTCTTCTTCAGTCACTTCAGTTGAATAATTTCCGGATTCGCTTCCGTCAATTTCATTAAGCTCATTATTGAAAATAGCTTCTTCTTCCGTTACTTCACTGCTGAAATCATGGGATTCCTGCAAAGGAGCGGGTGAAGAAAATTTTTCTTTATTTTCTGAAATCAGCGAAGAATTTTCACTTCCGAAATACTCTAAATTTTTTTCCAGCAGACGCAGAAACGAAATCCTGTTGGCAAGTTCTTCCACAAGATCCTGCTTTGACGAAAGTTCGTCTACGTTGCTTATTTTATCCAAAATACCAATGATATTCTTGGATTCAAAAAAAATCTTTTCCTTTAAATCTTGGATGTTCTGCATAGAAGAATCTTGTTAAAATTGCTTACTTTTGATCTTAAAAATATACGGCTAATTTAACAAATGTTTTTAGAAAATACAATTAATCATTCCAAACAAAGTGGTTGGATGGAAGTTATTTGTGGCTCAATGTTTTCCGGAAAAACCGAAGAGTTGATCCGAAGGCTGAGAAGAGCTGAAATGGCAGGGCAGAATGTGGAGATTTTTAAACCAAAACTGGATACGCGGTATTCGGATGAAGATGTGGTTTCGCACAATCAGAATAAAATCCGAAGCACGGCGGTAGAAAATCCCAGCGAAATTCTTTTGCTGGCTTCCAATTGTCATGTAGTAGGAATTGATGAAGCACAGTTTTTTGATGAAAGCATTGTGGATATAGCCAATCAACTGGCAAATGGCGGAATAAGAGTAGTTATTGCAGGTCTGGATATGGATTTTCTCGGGAGACCTTTCGGACCAATGCCGAATCTGATGGCAACTGCAGAATATGTTACAAAAGTACACGCAATCTGTAGAAGAACAGGAAATCTTGCCAACTATTCCATGAGAACTTCCGCAGGAAAAGATCTTGTAGAACTTGGAGAGACAGAATCTTACGATGCGGTAAGCAGAAGAGTTTTTGTGGATGAAGTTTTGAATAAAAAAGAGATTTAATATCAAATTTATTATTAATTTTGTTTAAAATTTAATAGTGAAAACTATCAGAAAATGATATTAGAAATTAAAAATTACATCAAGATCAGCAATTCTATTGACGAGATTCTGAAAAATTCGCCTTTCAAAATGAAATACATCATTGAAAAAAGCGGAATTTCCGAGCCTACGTTTTTCAGAAAAATGAAAGAGAAAAAATTTCTTCCGGAGGAATTGCTGAAGATTGCGGAAATTATAGAACCGGAAAAAATTTCGCATGATGATATTCTCAATGCTATTCAGGAAGGTTTAGACGACGTAAAAAACGGACGGATAACCGAACATATGGCAGTGATGAATGAAGCAAAGGAAAGAATTGCAAAAAAGAAAAATGAATATTTTTTGGACAAATAGAGCCAAATCGGATTTAGAAATTCTAGAAGATTTTCTTATTGAAAACTGGGGGTTCGATGTTTTGGAAGATTTTTATGAAATTTTAGAAAGAAAAATTTCTCTGCTTGAAAATGGAAATCTTATTCATCAAAAATATGAAGACACAGCGTTTCACAAATTATTAATTACGAAACACAACTCTATCATTTATGAAATTTCAGGAAATCAAATAAATCTTTTAAATATGATTAATAACTTCCGAAATCCTGATTCTAATTATAACCTAATTACAGAAAAGTAGTTTATGAACTACACGACAAACCATATCGCAGAAATCACCAATGCGAAGATTATTGGAGACAAAAATATAATAATCAGGAATATCGCTTTCGACAGCAGAATTATTTATTCTACTAAAAATACTGCGTTTATAGCGATCAATACTCCAAAAAATTCCGGAGAAAAATTCATTGAATCTGCGATCGACCGTGGAATAAATGTCATCATTTCCGAACATCATCATCCGCAGTTTGAAAATATTACGTGGATCATTGTTGAAAATTCGGTTGAATTTCTTCAGAAATTAGCTAAATTTCATTTTGAAAATGCTCATTTAAGATCCATTGGAATTACAGGAAGTAACGGAAAAACGATTTTAAAAGAGTGGCTGTATCAATGTCTGTGGAATGAATTTCCAACGGTGAAAAGCCCAAAAAGTTTCAATTCCCAGATCGGACTTCCTCTTTCTCTGCTTCAGATTAATAATTCTCATCAATTAGGAATTTTTGAAGTAGGCATTTCAAAGCCAGACGAAATGGAAAAGCTCGAAAATATTTTCCATCCGCAGATTGGTTTGCTTACCCACATCGGAACTGCTCATCTTGCCAACTTCCAATCGGAGGAGGAGCTGATTGATGAAAAGATCAAATTATTCAAACATTCTGAAACGGTTATTTACAACGGAGATAATTCTTTGGTTGACAAAAAGATAAAGGCATTATATTCAGGTAAAAAATTAATTTCTTACGGCTTTAAGGATGACAACGAAGTTTACTTCAAAAACAATATTTCGAAAAACGAAGATGTAACGGTACATTATTTCAACGAAGAAATTTCTTTTCCGGTGCATCAGAGAGATGAAGCGACTTTAACGAATGCTTTGGCGCTTGTAACGGTTTTAAAGGAACTTGGTATTGAAAACGAAAAGATCGTCGAAAAAATCAACGCTTTAAAGGCCGTTGAAATGAGACTTGAAGCGATTGAAGGAATTAAGAACAACATTGTCATCAACGATTCTTTTAACCTTGATCTTGATTCTCTGAAAACCGCGCTTCAATTTCTTAATGAATACAATAAACCGAAAAAATCTCTGGTTCTTACAGATATTGTAGGGGTAAATTCTAATTCGAAAGAACTTTATGAAGAAGTTTCCGAGCTTGTAAACGAACAGAAATTCGATTCTGTTTTCCTGATCGGTGACGAAATATCAAAATTTAGTGAATTATTTAAAACTAAAACTTTTACTTTCATCAATACTAAGGAATTGATTGAAAGTAAATATCTTACAGAAATTGAAAACCAGATCATTTTATTAAAAGGAGCAAGGAAATTTGAAATAGAAAGACTTAAAGATCTGCTTGAGCTCAGAAAACATGATACGGTTTTAGAAATTAATTTAAATGCTATTCTTCATAACATCAATTACCATAAATCTTTATTAAAACCAACCACAAAAATGATGGCGATGGTAAAAGCAAACTCTTATGGTTTAGGAAGTTATGAGATTTCGGAATTTTTGCAGCATCATCACATAGATTATCTTGGGGTTGCTTTTGTTGATGAAGGTGTAGAACTCAGAAAAAAAGGAATTACGGTTCCTATTGTGGTTATGAATCCTGAACAGCATAGTTATGAAACGGTGATTGCGTATAATCTGGAACCGGAAATTTACAGTTTCAGAGTTCTGGAATTATTCTATGAAGCCGTTCAGAAATCCGGATATGATAAAAAATATCCGATTCACATCAAACTGGAAACAGGAATGCATCGTCTTGGTTTTAAAGGCAATGAACTGGATCAGTTAAGTGAGACTTTAAATTCAATGAATGTAAAAGTTCAGAGTATTTTCAGCCATCTTTCTTCTTCAGATTTGCCGGATGAAAAAGAATTTACATTCCATCAGCTTGAAACTTTTGAAAAAAACTCAACCTATTTGATAGAAAAATTAGGGTACACTCCTATCCGACATATTTTAAATTCTTCAGGAATAACCAATTACACCAATCATCAATATGATATGGTAAGAATCGGGATTGGAATGTTAGGAGAATCACCAAATAGTGAAATACAGAAACAACTGAGATCTGTCGTAAGCTTTAAAACGGTAATCTCTCAAATTTCTACGGTAGAAAACGGAGAATCAGTAGGTTACAGCCGTCGATTTAAAACAGATCATCAGACAAAAATAGCCACTATTCCTGTAGGATATGCCGATGGAATCCCAAGATTAATCGGAAACCAGGTCGGAAATGTAGGAATCCACAAAACCCTTGCTCCGATTGTAGGAAGCATCTGTATGGATATGATGATGATTAATGTAGATCATATCCCGAATGTAAAGGAAGGCGATACTGTTACCGTTTTTAACGCAAAACCAAGTTTAAAAGAATTCGCAGACTACTGCAAAACAATAACCTATGAAGTTTTAACCTCCATTTCGCCCCGTGTGAAACGGATTTATATTAAAGATTAGCCTATGAGAAAGCTCCTGATTATTTTATTTGCCTTTCAATTGCTTCTGATTCAGTCTCAGGTAAAGAAAGACCTCGTTATTTCGAAAAATCCCAAAATAGGACTTTCTCTTGCAGGTGGCGGAGCTAAAGGATTTTCTCATGTAGGCGTACTTAAAGTGCTGGATTCTCTGGGCGTAAAAGTAGATTATATTGCAGGAACAAGTATGGGAGCCATTGTAGGCGGACTGTACGCTTCAGGATATTCCGGAAAAGAGATAGAAAAGATTGTAATGGACACCGATTTCTATTCTTTAATCACTGATCCCAAAGCAAAACGACAGGAAACAACTTTCTTTAATAAATCCGTTGACAAATATCTTTTGTCTATTCCTCTTAAAAACGGAAAAATTACCCTTCCCTCTTCCATCAGTTCCGGACAGAAAAATGTCTATCTGTTGAAGGAACTTTTCAAAAATGTTTCCAATATTGACGATTTCTCCAAACTCCCGATTCCTTTTATGTGTGTCGCCACCAATCTGGAAAGCGGCAATATGCAGATTTTTGAAAAAGGAGATTTGGTACAGTCGATTATGGCAAGTTCTGCATTTCCGTCACTCATGGATCCTGTAAAAATTAACGACAGTATTTATATTGATGGAGCGATGACGGTGAACTACCCTTCCAAACCTTTAAAAGATAAAGGAATTGATATCGTTATCGGGGTTGATCTTAATCAGGATCTTTCCAAACGTGAAGATCTGAACAGCATTATTGCCATCTTAAATCAGGTCATCGATTTCGGAATTAAAAAAGATACCAAAAGACAGTATCAGTATACCGATATCAACATTAAACCTAATTTAACGGGCATGACAGCCACAAGCTATGATGATAAGAAAAAAATTCTCGACAGCGGCTACGTAGAAGGCTTAAAATACGTCGATATTCTCGATCAGCTACCCAAGAGACCTTTCGACAGAATAAGACAGCAAATGAGCCCTATTTATTCTAATGTTTATAAAATTGACAGTCTCGAAATTGAAGGAAGCAGAATTTACGGTAAAAATTATGTTTTAGGGAAAATGGGACTGCGGCTCCCTTCTCTCCAAACCTACGGAAGCATCAATAAACAGATTGATAAATTGGTCGCCACCAACAATTACAAATTCATCAATTACGATATAATTTCCGGAAACAATTCAAATTACCTTAAGCTCTACGTTACCGAAGACGATACAAGACATTTTCTAAAATTCGGACTGCATTACGACGAAATTTTCAAAACCGGACTTCTTTTAAACTATTCAGCAAAACGACTTTTATCTCGAAATTCAAATCTTTCGCTGGACATTGTTGTAGGAGATAAACCCCGATATTATTTAAACTATTTTATTGATAACGGATACATTCCGGGCTTCGGAATTTATTCTTCGGGAATGAGCTTTAATTTGAAAGACGTCAATAACAATGAAGTCGACAAATGGATCTGGCTGAGAAATGAAGCTTATATTCAGTCGATCTGGAAAGATAAGTTTGCCATCGGCGGCGGGATCAGTCACGATTATTTCGAAGCAGAATTCAATGGCGATAATAAAAGATACAGCAGATTTCTTAATCCGTACATATTTCTGAAAAGCGACACCCAAAACGACAGAGACTTCCCTACCCGCGGAATTTACATTAATGCAGAAGGAAAAGTAATTGATCTTTTAAAATCTGAAGTAGAAAAAAGACTCGTTCAGGTAAAAGCAGATATCAGAATAAATCTTCCTCTTTCAAAACAATTTTCCTACAGACTCAATCTTTACGGAGGAATTACCATCGGAGAAAACCTTCCCGACTTTTACAAATACAGACTGGGCGGAATTTTTGAACAGAATATCGTAAACTACAGAAGCTTTTCAGGGTTCTATTTTGCTCAGCTAAATAGTAATAATGTGGTTTTAATTTCAAACGACCTTCAGTTTAAATTCAATAAAAACTATTTCCTGAGCGGAAACTTCTCTTTTGCCAACCTTTCCAATGATATAACCTTTGAGGATGCGGTAAAATTAAACTTCAGTTCAGTAGGATTAACGGCTGGATACAAATCTCCTTTCGGGCAGATCAAAATCAACTTCAGCCATTCACTTAAAAACAATCAAAAAGGCATATTCAGTGTTATTTTAGGACACTGGTTTTAATTACAAAATGATACAATTTTTTTACGAAAACTTACCCGAATCGGTAAACACAGAATACAAAAAATGGCTGGAAGACCTTATTCTTTCAGAAGAAAAAAAGTTGGGCGAGATCAATTATATTTTCTGTGACGACGAATATTTACTCAAGGTAAATCAGGATTATTTACAGCACGATTACTATACTGATATCATTACATTTGACTATGTAAAAGGGAAGACCATAAGCGGCGAGATTTTTGTATCTTTGCAGCGCATTTCAGACAACGCTTCTACCCTATCCAGAAATTACGAAGAAGAATTACGAAGAGTTTTGGCTCACGGAATTCTGCACCTTTGCGGATATAAAGATAAAACAGAAGAAGAAGAACTGCAGATGCGAGGAAAAGAAGATCATTATTTAGCAAAATACCATTAAGTTTTTTTTAGGAGCTTAATCCCGCTCTCCGCACTCGCTATTTTCTTTTTTCAAAAGAAAATGAGCTCAGACAAATGCTGCGATCGGGGCTAAATAAAGCGCAACAGAACAGATTTAAGACAATAAAATTTACAAATGTTTCACGTGAAACATTTGTAAAAAAGAGTAAAAATTAAGGCTTAAAACAAGCAAAAAAAATGATTTCAGAAATATATGATGTAATCGTAGTCGGTGCCGGTCACGCAGGATGTGAAGCCGCCGCTGCAGCAGCCAATTTAGGTTCAAAGACGCTGCTTATTACAATGAATATGCAGACCATCGGACAGATGAGCTGCAACCCTGCAATGGGAGGAATTGCAAAAGGACAGATCGTAAGAGAGATCGATGCGATGGGAGGATATTCCGGAATTGTAGCAGACAAATCTGCGATCCAGTTCAAGATGCTGAATCTTTCCAAAGGTCCTGCCATGTGGTCACCAAGAACACAAAACGACAGAATGCTTTTCGCAGAAGAATGGCGTTTGGCTTTAGAAAATACACCCAATCTTGATTTCTTTCAGGACATGGTAAAGCAGCTTATTATCGAAAATAATAAAGTTGCCGGAGTGGTTACGTCATTAGGAATAGAGATAAAAGGACGTTCTGTAGTTCTTACCAACGGAACTTTCCTTAATGGTTTGATCCACGTTGGAGATAAACAATTAGGAGGCGGAAGAATGGGTGAACCAAGAGCTTTCGGAATTACAGAACAGCTCGTTTCTTTAGGTTTTGAAGCAGGAAGAATGAAGACCGGTACCCCACCCCGCGTAGACGGAAGAAGTCTGGATTATTCTAAAATGGAAGAACAGAAAGGAGATGAAAATCCTCAAAAATTCAGTTATTTAGACACTCCTAAATTAACCAAACAATTAAGCTGTCACATCGTTTATACCAACGAAACCGTACATGATATTTTACGTGAAGGTTTCGACAGAAGCCCAATGTTCAATGGTACAATTCAAAGTTTAGGGCCAAGATATTGTCCGAGTATTGAAGATAAGATCAACCGTTTTGCAGAGAGAAACAGACACCAGTTGTTTGTAGAACCTGAAGGCTGGAAAACAGTTGAGATCTATGTAAACGGATTCAGTTCTTCCCTTCCTGAAGATGTGCAGATCAAAGCAATGAAACATATTCCGGGATTCGAAAACGTAAAAGTATTCCGTCCAGGCTATGCTATTGAATATGACTACTTCCCTCCTACCCAATTGAAGCATACCTTGGAGACAAAATTAATTGATAACTTGTACTTCGCGGGACAGATCAACGGGACAACGGGATACGAAGAAGCAGCCGGACAAGGTCTTATTGCGGGAATTAACGCTCACAACAAAGTAAAAGAACAGGATGAATTTATCCTTAATCGAGACGAAGCTTACATCGGAGTTTTAATTGATGATCTTATCACAAAAGGAACAGAAGAGCCGTACAGAATGTTTACCTCAAGAGCAGAATACAGACTTCTTTTGAGACAGGATAACGCAGACATCAGATTAACTCAAAAAGCTTTTGATTTAGGCTTAGCCAAAGAAGAACGTTTAAAAAGAGTAAATGAGAAAGTCGCTCAAAGTGAGGAACTTGAAAACTTCCTTCGCGAAACTTCTTTAAAGCCGGGAATAATTAATCCTATTTTGGAAACGATCGAAAGCAGCCCTGTTGATCAGGCTTACAGAGCAGCGCAGATTCTTACAAGACCCAATATGACGTTGGAAAAGCTGGATCAGATTGACTTTATCAACGAAGTTTCTACTAAATTTGATGATGAAGTAAGAGAACAGGCAGAAGTGAATATTAAGTACAGAGGCTATATTGAGAAAGAAAAAGAGAATGTAGCCAAACTGAACCGTCTGGAAAACATAAAAATTCCGGAAGATTTCGATTATACTAAGATCTCAAGTCTTTCTGCTGAAGCAAAGCAGAAGATGACGAATGTAAAACCAAAAACAATTGCACAGGCTGGAAGAATCAGCGGAGTTTCGCCTGCAGATATTAACGTTTTATTGGTCTATTTAGGACGCTAAAACGAAAATGTTTCACGTGAAACATTCATAAAAATACAATCAAAAATTAAGGTATTTATGAGCTTATACAAAGGTCTGAATATCTTAATTTTTAATTTTAAAGAAAAATCAAATGAAAATAAAAGATCATTTTCTATCTCAGGAAATTTTTGAAATTATTGAAACAGATACAAAGGGAGTTTTCAAGACCTCCCCTATTCCATCCAATATTTCGAAATATTATGAAAGTGAAGATTATATTTCCCACCATCAGGATTCCGGAAGTCTTAAAGAAAAACTGTATAAATTTTTACAGTCCTTTAATTTGCAGTACAAAAAAAATATACTTTTAGACCGAATCAACAAAGGATCAAAAGTATTGGATTACGGTTGCGGAGCCGGAGAATTTGTAAAGTTTATAGAGAATGATTTCGAAACTTTCGGTTTTGAACCGGATGAAGATGCAAGAAAAGCAGCCCAGAATAAAATTTCAAAAGCTACTATTTTAGATAATATTCATTCCATTGAAGATAAAAGTCTGGACGCAATTACTTTATGGCATGTTTTTGAACATATCGAAAATCAGGACGAGATGCTGGAAATTTTCAACCGTAAACTGAAAGACAAAGGACTGTTGATTATTGCCGTTCCCAATCCTACTTCCTACGATGCGAAACATTATAAAGAATATTGGGCAGCGTATGATGTTCCGAGACATATTTATCATTTTTCAAAAAACGGCATGGAAAATCTGATTGCCAAAAAACCCAACTGGAAAATGAGAAAAATTAAACCTTTGATTTTAGATTCTTATTACATCTCAATGTTGAGCGAAAAATATAAGAAATCATCCCTATTTTGGCTAAAAGCAACTATCTTCGGAACGATTTCTAACGTAAAAGCCCTTTTTTCGAACGAATTTTCAAGTTTGATATACATTATCGAAAAAAAGTAGAAAATCGAAATTTAAGCCATTTCTGAAGGTCAATTTTTCAGAATTTGAGACTTGAAAGTCAAAATCCCGGGAAATTCTCCGGGATTTTATTATTTATCGACTCCCCTACTCGATTCAATTTTCAGAATATTTTTTTCCAAGATTAAATTTTGGAAAAAATCACTCCAGAATTTTAAAATCTGTTAGTAAAAAGTTAATAACTCAAAATTTGACTCTATTTTTTTTCACCCAACACATTTCGCATAAAGCAAATTTGAATTTTATGTAAACTGAGTAAAATCAAAAATATTTTAAAAACTTCAATTTATAGCTTTTTGAGAATATTGAAAATTTTAATCATTACACCATCATCATATTTTTTGATTTTCGGGTAAATTTTGAAATTGGCTCAAATATGAGCAAACTAAGTAAAAAATGAATCCGCAAAAATTTTTGGTCAATTGTAGAAATTTCAATACTCTGGTAATTTTCAAAATTTGAGAATTTATTCTTTGATAAATCAAAAATGAAAATTGTTAATTTGTTCTTCGTATTTGAAAATTAAAAATACTGATCGCACTTTAAGAACAATATTTAAACTTTAAAAATAATTTATAAAAATTTTAAAGCTTCATAATAAACTTTTATATAACAAACGATTTAAACACTTTAGTTTATTAAATTTAATACTTAAACTGAAAAAGAATACATAAGTAAAAAAATCAAAGATTTTTCTCTTTGCAGACTTCTGAAATACTTTACATTAATCCGATAAAGTCTTTTGCATCTTTTGCGGTTAAATTTAAAATGAGTTTGAAAAAGCTTAATAAAAAAAGTCCGCCGATTTTTTCGGCGGACTTAAAGTATATAAATTAATTTTCTTAATTGTTAATGGCAGCAACGCCCGGAAGTTCCAAACCTTCCAGACTTTCCAACATCGCTCCTCCACCGGTAGAAACATAACTTACTTTTTCTCCGTAACCGAATTGCTTCACAAACGCAACACTGTCTCCTCCTCCAACTAAAGAGAAAGCTCCCAATTTTGTAGCTTCGGCAATACTGTCTCCCAATGCAACAGTTCCTGCTGCAAAATTCGACATTTCGAAAACTCCGATCGGTCCGTTCCAAAGAATGGTTCTGGAATTTAACAAGACATCATTGAACTGATCTCTAGATTTCGGACCTGCATCCAATCCCATCCATCCTTCAGGAATTTCGTAAATATCCACTTCTTTTCTGTCAGCATCATTACTGAAACTTTCAGCAATTACTGTATCAGACGGAAGATAAACTTTCACTTTATGCTCTTTCGCTTTTTCTAAAATCTCCAGTGCTAAAGGTAACTTATCTTCTTCCACTAATGAAGTTCCGATCTTTCCGCCTAAAGCCTTAATGAAAGTAAACGCCATTCCGCCTCCGATGATTAAATTATCAACTGCCTGTAAAATATTTTCTATAATGGTAATTTTAGTTGAAACTTTAGAACCACCAAGAATAGCTGTAACAGGTCTTTCACCGCTTTTTAGTACTTTATCAATCGCCTGAAGCTCTTTAGCCATCAATAAACCGAAAAATTTAGTTGATGGAAAAAATTTAGCAATAACCGCCGTTGAAGCATGTGCTCTGTGAGCTGTCCCGAATGCATCATTCACATACGCATCTGCTAATTTAGAAAGCTGTTCTGCAAAAGCTTCATCGCCTTTTTCCTCTTCGTTATGAAAACGCAGATTCTCCAACAAAAGAATTTCTCCCGGCTTAAGCTCAGAAGCAGCCTTTTCAGCCTTTTCTCCAACACATTCGTCCACAAACTTAACTTCCTGTCCTAAAACCTCAGAAACCTCGTCTACGATATGTTTCAGCGAAAACTCGTCTTTAACCTCTCCTTTTGGTCTTCCCAAGTGAGCCATCAGAATTACAGAACCGCCATCTTTAAGGATTTTATCTACGGTCGGCTTTACCGCAACAATTCTCGTATTGTCTGTAACTTTCAGCTGGTCGTCCTGCGGAACATTGAAATCCACTCTTACAAGAGCCTTCTTTTCATTGAAATTGAAATCATTGATTGTTTTCATATGTACATTTTATATTTTTTCGGGTAAAGTGAACCGACTTTGAGAATCCATTGGCTTCATTTTTTCCGGCAGGTCGAGTTCATTCATTTCGTTCAAATTTTGTTTCACAAATGTAAGATTTTAAAATTTTCAGAACGATTCAAGCTTTGAAAAGTTTTCAAAAAGTTTCCCGCAGACTCATCATTCCTCAATCAACATAATTTCTTTTCTCTTAAAAAAAGAAAAATGATACTGTTGTTGAGTATTGTTAGTTTAGGGGATAAATTTTAATGAAATACTTTACCACATTTAATTTTAAGCCAATTCACAACTTATATACATTGTAATCCATTGATATTAGAGTATTTCATATCGTTATTAACAATTGTGGGTAACTTTCAGAATTTACTATTATTAATAAATATTTTATGGAAAATCCTGAGAATTCTCCCCAATAACTTTGTGAAAAAAAATGTCGGATCTATGAAAGTAAAATTCCATTACAAAATTTTTCAATGTTACGAAACTTTAGTTTTAGAACTTTTTTCAACAGTTACCCACAAGCGTTTTCACAATTAACTCCCAAAAATTTAAGACTTATCCACATTATACTTAACTTTGTGTGGAATAAATCTATTAAAGGCTTAATACAAGTATTATGAAAAGAAAAATAGCAATTGCTGCAGACCACGCAGGCTATGAATACAAGGAGATTGTTAAGAACTATCTTTCTGAACGATTTGAAATTCAGGATTTTGGCACGTTTTCCACAGACAGTGTGGATTATCCGGACTTTGTACATCCGGCAGCTACGTCGGTTGAAAACGGAGAAAATGAACTGGGAATTTTGCTGTGCGGAAGCGGAAACGGAGTTCAGATCACCGCCAACAAACATCAGAAGATTCGCTGTGCGCTTTGCTGGATGCCGGAGATTGCTTCCTTGGCAAGACAGCACAACGATGCCAATATGATTTCGATCCCTGCAAGATTCATATCAAAGGAATTGGCTATTGAAATTGCTGAAAAATTCCTTTCTACAGACTTTGAAGGAGGCAGACATCAGAACAGAGTAGATAAAATTGCATTCTGCTAAAAGTATAAAGGCTTGTAAATCAAATTGCAAGCCTTATTTATTTTTTATTTTGTATATTTGCAGCGTCCAATAGAAATTACAATCTATTATTTCCATACAAGCCTGTAGAAAATTTAAAAACACATTATTAAAAGGTTTTTCTCCACTCTTCTCCATATTTGTATTAAATTTATACAAAACTAAAACTTCCGTTGTAGAATAAATGGAAGGAAAATTGATGGGTTTTTACCAGTGAACTAAACTTTAAGATTTAAAAATCTCACGATTATTCGGTATTTTTAAATCATTCTGATTGAAATGATCGGAATTAAAAATTAACTAATTACAAATTAAAATGGCAAAAAAAAGAAAATATATAAGTCAGAAAAACGAACATAAACTAAAGGAAATCGGAAAACTGATCCTTAGATTTATGAATGAAAATTCCACAAAAGTCTATAATTATAAGCAGATTTCAGACGGAATAGATTATAAGAATCCAAGACAGAGAGAACTTGTGATTCAGGCACTGCACAGATTGCAGGCTGCCGAAAGAATTAAAGAAACAGAAAAAGGAAAATATATCGTTAACCTTAATATCAAAGGAACGTTAACAGGAATTATCGATTTCAACCAGTCCGGTAATGCTTATGTAAATGTGGAAGGTCTTGAAGATGATATTTTTATACACTCAAAGAATGTAAAAGATGCTTTGCAGGGCGATAAAGTATTAATTGTAACCTACACTTACAAAGGTAAAAAGCTGGAAGGCTCTGTTCTGGAAGTTCTGGAAAGAACGAGAACGGAATTCGTGGGAACTTTGCAAATCGTTCCTCATAAAGATTTTGGTTTTGTAGTTTGCGACAAAAAGACCATTAATACTGATATTTTTGTTCCTAAACCTAAATTTGGAGGTGCGGAAGACGGCAATAAAGTGATCGTAAAAATGACGGAATGGAGACCTGGAGATAAAAATCCGGAAGGAGAAATTATCCAGGTTTTAGGAGCACCCGGAGAACATGAAACAGAGATCCATTCTATTCTTGCCGAATACGGACTGCCTTACGAATTTCCTGAAGAAGTGGAAAGAGATGCGGATAAAATCGACAGAAGCATTAATGAAGAAGAGGTTGCAAAAAGATGGGATATGCGTGGAATTACAACCTTCACCATCGACCCGAAAGATGCAAAAGACTTTGATGATGCGTTATCCATCAGAAAATTAGACAATGGAAACTGGGAAATCGGAGTTCATATTGCGGATGTTTCGCATTATGTGGTTCCGGGAACAATTCTGGATGATGAAGCTTACCAGAGAGCCACTTCAGTATATCTGGTAGACCGTGTTGTACCGATGCTTCCGGAAGTTTTAAGTAATGATGTCTGTTCGCTTCGTCCGCACGAAGATAAATTCACTTTTTCAGCTGTTTTTGAGCTGAATGACAAAGCTGAAATCAAAAAACAGTGGTTCGGAAGAACGGTAATTCATTCAGACAGACGATTTACATACGAAGAAGCACAGGAAAGAATTGAAGGAAAAGACGGCGATTTTAAAGAAGAAATTCTTGTTTTGGATCAATTGGCAAAAATCATGCGTCAGAAAAGAATCAAAGACGGAGCAATTACTTTCGACAGAAGCGAAGTACGGTTCAATCTGGATGAAAACAACGAACCGGTGGGAGTTTACTTTAAAATAAGCAAAGATTCCAATCATTTGATCGAAGAATTTATGCTGTTGGCGAATAAAAAAGTATCGGAATTTGTTTCTCTGAACAAAAGAGGAGAAATTTCACAAAATACTTTTATTTACAGGGTTCACGACGATCCGGATCCTGCAAAACTGGAATCTTTGAGAGATTTTGTTTCGACTTTCGGATATAAAATGGACTTGGCGAATACCAAAAAAGTTGCGGAATCTTTAAACAAATTATTGCACGATGTAAAAGGAAAAGGCGAAGAAAATATGATCGAAACTCTGGCGATGCGAAGCATGAGCAAGGCGGTTTATTCTACAGAACCTATCGGTCATTACGGATTGGGATTCGATTATTACAGCCACTTCACCTCTCCTATCCGTCGTTATCCGGATTTAATTGCACACAGATTGTTGCAACATTATCTTGATGGCGGAAAATCTCCGAACAAGGCAGATCTTGAAGAAAAAGCAAAACACTGCAGTTATATGGAAAGACTGGCGGCAGATGCGGAAAGAGATTCGATAAAATTCATGCAGGTGAAATTTATGGAAAAACATTTGGGAGAAACTTTCAACGGGGTTATTTCGGGTGTTGCGGAATTCGGTTTCTGGGTAGAAATCCCGGAAAACGGTGCGGAAGGATTAATCAAATTAAGAGATTTAACCGACGATTCTTACTCTTATGATGCAAAAACTCACGCTGTGTACGGAAACAGGCATGGTAAAAAATACCAGTTGGGAGATCAGGTTCAGATCAAAGTGGTAAAAGCAAATCTGATTCAAAAACAATTGGATTTCAAGATTGTTGATTAGATTTTACAACAAAGAACTATATTTAGAAACTGCAAGAGATTGCAGTTTTTTTTATTTTACTTAAAATTTATTTGATGGGAAAATACTGTTTTAGATTTATAAGAAATATGAATACTGTAGCTGTTTTACTGGGCTTGTTATTATGTATTGAATGCAAAAGAAATGAACAGAAAATAGTTACTGAAAAGAGCGATCAGTCTCATTTTATAGAAGACAGCTTACCGTACAGTCCGTCTCTGAAATCTGCTTTATCCCAAATTAAAAGTTTTGATGACGGTAAAGGATCTGATGTCGATGTAATTAATAATTTTAGAATTGAAGAAAATTCATGGAAAGAAGAAATTGAAAATATTTATATAAAACTTCATGAAAAGATCAGAAAAAATGATCCTGAATCTCTTTCTTCACTTGAAAAATATCATGAAAGTTGGAAGAACTATCTGGAATCATATTATTCCTTTAAAAGAAATTTTTTAGCGCATTATATCTATTCTAAGCAATGGATTTTTTATGTTTTCCCGAAATTGAGGCAGGAATACAAAGATAAACTTATAGAATATTATGAATTGTATGAGTTTGATAAGTATTAATTGATCCGATGCTTTTCTTATTTGCTTTTTACAACATAAAAACTAACTTTGTATAAATAGATGAAATTATTTCATTGAAAACACCACTGAATGTTTGAACTTATATTATCTGCCATCGTTTTAGGATTCATGCTGAGTCTGGTTTTTATAGGACCGATTTTTTTCCTTTTAATTGAAACCAGCTTTTCGAGAGGTCCGAAACATGCTTTAGCACTGGATTTAGGCGTTATTTCTGCAGATCTTCTGTGCATTTTGGCAGCGTATTATGCGAGTGCAGATATAGTAACGCTCATTGATAAACATCCTGGATTTTACAGAATTACCGCCATTCTGATCTTTGTCTACGGAATTGTGATGATGGTTACCAAAACCAAGATGCATATTCCCGGAGAAGAAAAATTCATCAATCAAAATTATTTTAAAACCTTCGTCAACGGTTTTTTCTTTAATCTTCTGAATGTCGGAGTCATCCTTTTCTGGCTTGTCACCGTTATTTCAGTAAGAAATCAGTATCCGGATACCAGTAATTTCATTTTATACATCGGAATCGTCATCGGAACGTATCTCTTTATCGATCTGGTAAAAATATTCCTTGCAAAGCAGTTTCATGACAGACTTACCCAAAAATTAGCCAACAGAATCAGAAGAATTGTTGGCGGAATTCTCATCATATTCAGTTTCTTTATTTTCTTGCAGAGCTTTAAGAAATTCAATCAGTTTGATAAAAGACTGGAAGAAGCAGAGAAAACCGAAGTAAAATACAAAAAGACAAATGAATAAAATTATCTTTCCCAAATCTCTGAAAAAAGGCGATAAAATAGCCATTATTTCTCCTGCAGGATCCGTTGAATCTTCCCAGCTTGAAAAGGGAATCGAAATGATTAAAAATAAAGGTTTCGAAACCGTTTTGGGAGAACATCTTTACACGAAATATGCAAACGGATACAATTACGCAGGAACGGAGCAGGAAAGATTAAAAGACATGAACTGGGCTTTCAATGACAGCGAAATTTCTGCAGTCTGGGCTTCAAGAGGCGGTTACGGTTGTCAGCATCTTATTCAGGAGCTTAATCTTAAAAACTTTGCCAAAAATCCGAAATGGTACATTGGCTACTCAGACAATACGGTGATCCAGAGTTATCTGCTGAAAAAAGGCTTTGCATCCATTCACGGACAGACTGTAAAAACATCGAGCTTTGGCGTTACCGAAGAAAGCTACGATCTTATTTTTGATGTTTTAAAAGGAAAATCTCTTACATATACCCTCTCCTCTCATCAGTTTAATAAAAAAGGAAAGGTGGAAGGACATTTGGTTGGTGGAAATTTAGCCCTGATTTATGCGCTTTTAGGAACGAAATATTCCTTTGATTTTAAAGATAAAATTCTTTTCATTGAAGATATCGGCGAAAATTTTTATGCTCTCGACAGAATGATCATGAGTCTTGAATTAGCCGGAGTTTTTAATAAAATTTCAGGTTTGATTATCGGCGGAATGACCAATATGGGCGATGAAAAAGAAAATAAACAATACGAAGAAAGCTTTGATGAATTTGCCTACAAGTTAATTGCCGACAGAATTTCAAAGTATGATTTCCCAACAGTTTTCGGTTTCCCGAATGGACACATCAAAGACAACAGACCGTTGATTATTGGTGGAAATGTGAGATTAGAGGTTAAGAGTAAGGCTAAGACTATTGTTGAATTTAAGAAGAATATTATAAATTTATAAAAAAGTAATGTATGGTAATTCATGTACAAAAATTTGGAGCAATAAAAACAGCAGAAATAGATCTTAGTAAAAAATTATCTGTTTTTTGTGGTCCTAATGGAACAGGAAAAACATATTTAGCTTATTTAATTTATGCTCTCACTTCTCACAATAATCGAAGTATTAGAAATTCTTTAGAAAAAAAGTATTTAAGAGACTTATTAGAGAATAATGAAACCACAATAAATATAGATAAAGAATTACTTATTGAATATAAAAATCAAATTTTTATTTCGGTAAAGGAAAGTCTTTGGAATATTTTTGCACTATCAGAAAATAAATCCGAAAAGTATTTTAAGGATACTCAGATAACTTCTATCACAACTGATAAAGAATTTATAGAAAATATAAAAAAAATAGAGATTAATGAGCCTGTAAAAATTTTTGGATTTGACTTCAGTATTTTTAAAAGCGAGGATTCATTTGATGTCAAGATAAGTATTAGTGAAAAATTAATAAAAAATAATGATTTTATTAGCTTTATAGAAATATTGCTTCTCTCTAGTATTTATTCAATATTGTCATTTTATCCTGTTACTTCTTCGACAATTTTTCCTGTTGAAAGAAATTCAATATATACATTTAGTGATGAATTATCTATAAATAATAATGAAAGATTTGAATTAATTAAAGAATTATCTGCCGGAAAAAAAGATATAAATCCAATAGAATTGTTACTAAAAAGATCAACAAGATATCCCCAACCAATTAGAGATGGTTTAAGAGTAGCAGAAGATTTAGAAAATATTAAGAAGAAAGACAGTATATTTTATGACTTTGCTCTTGAGATAGAAAAAGAACTTTTAAAAGGGAAAGTTGATATAACAAATGAAGGAAACGTAGAATTTGCAAGTGAAAAAGCACCTAAAATTAAACTTTCATTTCATCAAAGTTCTTCAATAGTTAAAACTCTTTCAAGTTTAGTTATTTATCTTAAACATTTAGCTAGTTACAATGATTTATTAATAATAGATGAACCAGAACTTAATTTGCATCCTGATAATCAAGTGAAGCTAACTAGAATCTTTGCAAGACTTATAAATAAAGGTTTAAGATTAGTGATTAGTACTCATAGTGACTATATAATTAGAGAGATTAATAATCTTATAATGTTTTCTTCTCTTAAAGATAAAAAGAAATTTTCTGATTTATATGATGTTGAAAAGGGTGAATTTATTAGATTGGACGATATTGGAGCTTACTTTTTCAACTTTAAAAATGATAAGGCAAAACAAACCGAGGTTATACCAATTAAAATTGACAGGAACGGATTTGAAGTAAAAACATTAGATAAAACTATAGAAGATTTAAACGAAATCTCTAATAGTCTATATTTCAATTTAAAATATAATCAGTAGATGAGTTTTTTAGAGATTATTAAAGAATCAATTAGTGAAACATATATTTGTTCAGGAAAGTTTTTAGAGGAAAAAGAAGCAGGAATGAGAATTACAATAAATGGAGAAAATTTTATTTTTTGCAAATTTGGTATAGATGTTAATAAAGACTTTCTAAATCATTTTTCAAATGAATCTGGATTAAAGAAAATGGCTGATTATATTATTTTTTATAAATTATTTATACTTCATATTGAATTAAAAAAAGGAAAAGCGAATAATGATGCAAGCAAGCAATTGAAAGCGTGTGAGGAATTTACAAACTACATAATCGGAACATTAGAAAGGATAGGAAAAAAAATACAAAAGTCAAATTGTAAGTTTTATAAAATTAGAATTTCTGAGGCAGACATAAGAAAATTTAAAACTAAAACCAAACCGTCAGATTGTATACATAAAATTGAAGAAAATTATTTTTCATATAAATCTGATGTCTTAGATTTAATAAGATTCAATAAAATTTAATGGCAGATCACAACGATTTTGGTAAAAAAGCAGAAGAATTGGCCGCTGAATATTTACAGAAAAACGGTTATAAAATTTTGGTAAGAAACTTTCGATACCAAAAAGCAGAGCTGGATTTGGTTGCCGAAAAAGATAGTTTAATTGTAGTCGTTGAAGTAAAGGCACGTTCTACCGATGTGTTTAATCTTCCACAGGAAGCCGTAAACAAACGAAAAATTAAGTTGATTGTTTCGGCTGCCAATTATTTTATGGAAGAATACAATAAAAATCAGGAAGTACGATTTGATATCATTTCCGTTCTTCCTGACGAAAATAAAAATCTTATGATCGAACATATCACCGATGCTTTTGAAGCATTTGACGCCAACTGATTATGCAGAATATACATTGGGAAACAATATACAGCACTGTAGGATACGTTTTAAAGAATTATCCTTTAAAAATTGTTCTTTTCTGCTTCCTTTTCCTTGTTTTAGGTTTACTGATAAGTTCCTTTTTGGTCATCATCCTAAAAAAATACAAAGCTTTATCGCGCAGCCAGAAATACTACAACTGGTTTGTTAAACTTTATATTCCTGCTATTTTTATTGTCAACATCGTTTTTTCTTTAAAAATTGGATTATTTTGCGGAGTGTATTCTGCATTAAAGAAAGACAGTTATTCCATTTCCGAGCAGGTCTATAATTCCAGTACATACTATATCTTTAAAGACAACAGGTCTAAAAAAGTTTTTATTGAAGATCTCAGAAAAGTTGTTAAAGATCTCAGTCAGAAAAATAACAACACAAAGATTAAAGTCATTGATATCGCGAAAGCATACCACATTAAAAATGATATGATAGATCTTCCAAAAAACTGGATGGCTTCCATGTTTGTGAATCGGTATGGAGATAAAATCTATTCATTTATTATATATGGAATTTTGGATTCCGTTCCCAATGGAGGCATTACGAATGAGCTTTCTTATGGAGAGTTTGATGCAATATCAGAAAAACTTGTAGTACTGAATCCTGAAAATATTGAAAAATCCATCGTTCAGAAAATTCAGAATCTGTTCTTAATGATTTTAAAATCGCAGTTTACGACCATTCTAAAAGGAATTTTATTGATCTGGGTGCTTTTAATGAGTATTCCATGGTTTGAATTTTGGATCTATACACTTCTGATGAAAAGATTAAAAGACCATAATACAATTCAAAAATAAAAAGTAAAAATGAAAACAGTATTAATCACCGGAGCAACTTCCGGAATCGGAAAATCTACCGCCGAACTTCTGGCAAAACAGGGAAACAGAATAATTATCTGCGGAAGAAGGTCGGAAGTTCTTGAAGATGTAAAAAATGAACTTTCACAATATACCGAAATATTTAGTTTGAAATTCGATGTCAGAAATCTTGAAGAAGTGAAAACGGCAATCAGTTCTCTTCCTTCGGAATGGAAAAATATTGATGTTTTAATTAACAATGCCGGAAATGCTCATGGATTAGATCCTTTGTCTGCCGGAAAAACGGATGATTGGGATTCGATGATCGACGGAAATGTGAAAGGACTTCTGTACGTTTCTAAAATGATCATTCCGGGAATGAAAGAACGAAATTCAGGACATATCGTCAACATCAGTTCCGTTGCAGCGAGACAGACTTATGCAAATGGTGTGGTCTATTGTGCCACAAAAAAAGCAGTGGATGTTATTTCCGAAGGAATGCGAATTGAACTGACGGAATTCGGAATCAAAGTAACAAATATTCAGCCGGGAGCGGTAGAAACAGATTTTTCGATGGTAAGATTTAAAGGAGACAGCGAAAGAGCTGCAACAGTTTACGCCGGTTATGAGCCTCTGAAAGCCGAAGATATTGCAGATTCCATCGCTTACTGCGTCAATGCTCCGAAACACGTCTGTATTTCGGATATGACGATCTACCCTTCTGCTCAGGCGGAACCAAGAACCATTCACAGAAAGTCTTAATCTGAGTTTTTGATTATGAAACTCTTATCTTTGTTATTGGTCTTCTGTTATATTTTTGGATACTCACAGAAGTATTCAAAAGACGAAAAACAACTCCTTTCTCAGACGGTAAAACTGGATTCTCTGATACAGAATAACGATTCCAGAGTTTTAGATTTATTCGAAGATGATGTTTCTTTCGGGCATTCCAATGGATGGATTCAGAACTATTCGGATTTTAAGAGAGATTTCAGCTCGAAAAAAGTCATTTATGATAAGATCGAACAGATTGAAATTTCAGAGCTTAAAAAAGATAAAAATATCTGCTCACTTAGAAGAAAAATAAAAGTTTCAGGAACCTACAAAAGCCAGAAATTCGAAATGATTCTTGCATTGCTGGAAATCTGGAAAAAAGAGAAATCGGTCTGGAAACTCTGGAGCAGGCAAAGTGTGGAAATAAAGCCATAAATTTGCACTGAAACAATCAATTTGGATTTTGTTGTTGATTTTAAATTTGAAAAATGAAAATTCTATATCTCGAAACCTCGTCAAAAAACTGTTCCGTAGCCATCTCCGATAACGAAAAGTTATTGTGCGTAACGGAAGAAGTTTCTGAAAACTACAAACAGTCTGAAAGTCTGCATACTTTTGTAGAATGGGCATTGGAAGGAGCCGGAATTTCCATGAAGGAGATTGAAGCGGTTTGTCTGGGAAAAGGTCCCGGTTCTTATACCGGATTGAGAATTGGTGCGGCTTCTGCAAAAGGCTTTTGCTACGGACTTAAAATTCCATTGATTGCGGTAAATTCTATGGAAAGCATCATAGAGCCTTTTTTAGATCAAAACTACGATTTGATAATACCAATGATCGATGCGAGACGAATGGAGGTTTATACGGCGGTTTATGACGGAAAAACAGGCAAAGAAATTTCTGCAACGGAGGCTAAAATTTTAGACGAAACTTCTTTTGAAGAATTCAAAGATAAAAAAATCCTTTTTGCAGGAGATGGAGCCAAGAAAGCAAAAGAGATTTTACAGCTTCCGAATGCCGTATTTGATGAAACCGTTTATCCTTCTGCAAAATATCTTATTAAAAAAGCACTTGAAAAAATAGATCGGGAAGAGTTTGAAGATATTGCTTATTTTGAGCCTTTCTATCTCAAAGATTTTCATGGAGTAAAGAAAAAAAATAAAAGCGAAGAGTAGTTCTTCGCTTTTTATTTTTACTGTGGTTTTGCCGGTACTGTATTGGCGGGCATATTATTCGGTTTTTTTGGAGGGCCGTTTCCATTATTGTTCATCGGCTGGCTTTGGGAATTATTTCCCTGCATTTTCTGAGTTTTGCCAATCTCATTATTCTGCTGCATCGGCTGCTGCGGAATATTGCTTCCGGAATTTCCCGGATTTTGAGGGATCGAATTTCCTCTGTTGTCGGTAGCCTGAAAGCTCAGATCACTTTTCAGATAATTAAGCATTTCTTTGGCTTTCTCGCCTTCCGGAGTTTTACCGTAATTCAGGGCAATCTGTTCCAGTTGGAGAATCATTACCTCTTTCCCACTCGATTTTCCTGAGTTAAATGCATTCAGCAAATATAATTTCGGAACTAAAGCATCTTTCGGATTTTGCTGTATCGTACGGTCAATAAGATCTTTACTTTCCCCGAACTTTTCAGATTCATATAAAGCAAATGCCTGTTTGTACTGGTTTTCTACATCTGCAGAAGATTTTACGAAAGAATTGCTCTTAGGATTTCTTGCAAATTCAGCGTATGATGTATAAGGATAATCCTTTAAAAGAATTTGTTTTGCTCTTTCCGAAGCTTGTGGATTTTTTTCATAATTCATGGCAAAAATCTCGTATAAAGCCTGCAGCATTACTTTTTCTTCAGGTTTTACATCCACCAGATCATACAGGGTTTTTGTAGCTAAAGGGGTATTGGTAAAATAATTCTGATACATAACTCCCAAACCTAAAGAAGCGGTATCTCTGTCTTTTTTCAGCTGATCCAGTTTTGCAACATCCGTCGGAATCTGCTCTATGTAAAAAGCCGGTTCAAAACGTCTCGGATTTGGCGCTGCAGTAGTTCCCAGAGCATCATTCTTTAAATCTTCAATGGTTGCCATTTTCTTGGAAAAACGCCAGTTATCTACCAAAGCTCTGTCGCCCCAGGTCTGTTTAAAGGTCTGTGTTCCTTTAGAAACGGTTCCTGTATTACTGAAATAAAATCCTTTGGTTGCCACTCCGAAATCTTCAAAAGAATTTGAGCTGTTGGCAAATATGGAAGTTGCATTATAATCTCCCGTATCAAATCCTTTGGATCTTTCTGCACGTTTTCTTTCCAGTTCTTCCCTTTCTTCTTTTGCCTTGATTTTAGCAATGTATTTATTGAAAAAATCTGTTTTCTGATCGGTAGACATTTTTGCCAGATTAAGAATACTGTCGTTCTTTTTGATCAGATAATAGTTTTTTGAAATCTTTTTGATGTAGGTTGACTGATCCGTAAGAAGAACCTTGGAAGGTTCATACGTCATTACAGCCAAGGCAGAATCATAATACGCTCCGGCTCCGATGTAGTCGTTTTTATCCAGATATCCCTTCCCGATTTCATAGTATGTAAGACCTCGGATCTGCCCGTCGGAAACTTTTTCTTTCAGAGATTTTCTGAAAAATTCCTGAGCCTCCTCTTTTTTTCCGGCTTTATTGGCCATGAGTCCCAAAGCATAATAAAATTCATTCTTTCGCGATCCGTAAGTTCCTTTTTTACTGATGTCTTCAAGGTATTTTCTTGCTCCGCTGTAATCTCCGTTTCCGTTGAAGGTTTTGGCAATTTCGATCTGGGATTTTACCTCAAATTCAAAATCATTGGCGTATTTATAAGCAGCCATGAAGCTTTCTCTGGCTTTCTCATTCTGATTAAGACCTTCCAGAACCTGCCCTCTCAGATAAGCAATTCTGCTCTTTAGTTTCCTGTTGCTGTTCAGTTCAAAAGCATTATCCAGCTCTTTTACTGCTTCTTCTTTTTTTCCGGCATCCAAAAGAGATTCAGCGTAATAAATGCTTAATAATTTTTCGTATTGCTTGGAAATTTTATCCCCTCTTAATTTGGCAAAAGTCTCATGAGCTTTATGGTAATTTTTGATCTGATCATACGCTAACCCCTGATAAATTCTGGCTAAAGGAAGCCTTTTATCATCCTTCATGTGCGTAAAAACATAATTAAGTGCATCAAGAGCTTCAAGAGATTTTCCTCTGTAAATTCTCGCCTGTGCAAGGATCATATACGCATCAAAAATCTGTTTGTTCTGCTCTTCTCCATGTCGCAGCACGGAATATTTGTTGATTGCTTTTAAAGCTTTTGCTTCTGCAATTTCCAGAGTCGTTGCTCCTTTTTGTTCGGGTTGGCTCGGCTCTCCTGTAGCTGAACCCGGTCCTCCCGACATCGGATTTCCGGGCATTCCTGAAGGTATTCCCGGAGTACGGCCGCCGCGAGAATCGCTGTTTTGCTGAGGACGGTTGATCTCTCCCATTTTCATAGAATTTTCCGCGAAAGCTGCAGATTGCCCCAGATCACTTCCCAAAGGCTGATCTTCATAGGTAAGAATGGGAATATAAGGCGCATAAAAATTATCTTTATGTCCTTTATCGCGGGTCTCAAACTCATTATTTAAAGCATCTTTTGCATTAAATAATGTGTTGTAATATGTGGTAAATCCTTTCATAAACTTAGACCGCTGCTCCGGCTTTTTCACCTTTGTGGCGCATGAAGCAACGATACAGAGTATCAAAAGGAATAAAATATTCTTTTTCATTATTAAATATAACTCGCTAATCTACTTTTTATTATCAGTAGAATTGATGATTTTGTAAAAATAATAAAATTTTACGGGGAAACTTGTTCTATTTCTTTCAAAATTTTGTAAACCAAATGAGTAGGAAGTCCCATAATCGTATAGTAGCTTCCGGTTATCTTTTTGATTTTTGCCATTCCGAGCCATTCCTGAATGCCGTAGCTTCCTGCTTTATCGAAAGGTTTATAATTCCGGATATAATAGTCTGTTTCATCATCTGTGATTTCATCAAATTCCACATCGGCAACATCAGTCTTCGTGATGGTTTTATCTGAGGTTTTTATGGTAATTCCTGTGTAAACCTGATGGGTTTTTCCGGAAAGCAGTTTTAGCATTTTTCCTGCTTCTTCTTCATTCTGTGGTTTTCCCAAAAACTGATCATCAATGGCTACAACGGTATCTGCCGTCAGTAAGACTTCATCTTTTTCAAGACTTCGGAATGTATCTGCTTTCAGTTCAGATAAATAAGCAGCAGACTCCCCTACTTTAATATGCTCAGGAACAATTTCTTCACAATCAATTTTCACGACTTCAAATTCAAATCCTAAACTTGCTAGAAGTTCTTTTCTTCTCGGAGATTGCGAGGCTAATAATAATTTCATTTACAGTAAATTAAGTAGATTGTGTATCGTCGTCATCGTGCCAGTTTCCCTGAACTTTCATCACCTGTTCAATTACATCACGTACAGCACCGCTTCCTCCTTTGATGGGCGAAATATAATCGGAAATGGCTTTTATTTCGGGTACTGCATTTTCCGGACAGGCAGAAATGGCAGAATTCTTCAGGATCTGAAGATCAGGAAGATCATCTCCCATTGTTAAAATTTCATCGTATTTAAGGTGATGTTTTTTTCTGAAATCTTCAAAATCTGCCATCTTGTTGTGAGATTTGGCATAATAATCTTCAATACCAAGGTAATTGATTCTGTGTTTTACCATTTCATCGTTCCCGCCGGTAATTACTCCGATCAGATAATTGTTTTTTAATGCCTTTACAACGGCATATCCGTCCAGAACATTCATTACCCGGCACATATTTCCGCCGGGCATAAGATATACGCTTCCGTCGGTGAAAACACCATCTACATCGAATACAAACGCTTTGATATTTTTTAGTTTCTCCTTATAACTCATACATTTTCTGAATTGAGTGATTCATTGTTTTATAAATTTCCAGGCTTTCCCCATACAGTAATTGTTCGTGAAGCTCCAGTATTCTTTTGTCATTTCTTACTGCGGGTCCTGTCTGGGCAGATCGCGGCTCAATTTCGTAAATTTTCTGTACAGTTTCATCAATCAGCGGTAAAAAATAATCAAAAGGAATTTCCTGCGAATCCGAAATCTCTTTAGCCCTTGTAAACAAATGATTTACAAAATTGCAGGCAAAAACTGCAGTAAGATGAATATACTTTCTTTTTTCATGGGTACTTTCCATGACGTTCTTTGAAATTTTGGAAGCAATTTCAAAAAGTAACCTTTTATCCTGTTCGTTTTCTGTTTCGATGAAAAACGGAATTTTAGAATAATCCAGTTCTTTCAGTTTTGAGAAGGTCTGCAAAGGGTAAAAACTTGCTTTTCGATAGTCGCCTTTCAGGCTTTCTTTAGGTAAAGATCCGGAAGTATGCACTACAAGACTGTCTTTTTTAGTAATCATTTTCGAAACTTCTTCAACAGAATTGTCACTTACACTAATGATGTATAAATCTGAATCGACTAAAATTTTAGTTGAATAGGGTATTTCTAATTCTTCCGAAATTTTTTTTAACTCCTCTTCATTCCTGCCGAAAATCTGAGCCAGAGGAATGTTATTCTCAACAAATGCTTTTGCCAGATGATAGGCAACATTTCCTGAACCGATAATTACAATTTGCATAAAACAAATATAAGTTTTTACGGTGATTTGAAACACGAAACTTTATTCTTAAAAGCAGAATTAATTAATTTTAACGTTCGAGAATCGGGATTTAAAATAAATATTTTTCCATAGTTTTTTACTATAAAGATCAATATTTTAATAATAAATGTTCTTTGATAAAGCATTTCTGCCAATATATAGTTTCTTATAGTAAGCAATACACGGTAAAGATTTCAAATAATTCATATATTTAATTATGATATTTGGACTAAAAATTGAAGGAGTAATTTAACTTTCAATTATTTTTGTAATCCAAAACAATGAAAGCATCCTATGAAGATTAAAGACACGGAGATTATTTCGTTGATGCAAGATCCGCGAACTCAGGAAAAAGGAGTTCGTGCCTTAATGGATGCTTATCAGAGTAGATTGTATTGGCACATAAGAAGAATTATTGTGGACGGAGATCTTGCTCAGGATACTTTGCAGGAAACTTTTATTAAAGCTTATCAGAATTTTCATCAGTTTAAAAATGACAGCCAGTTGTACACATGGCTGTACAGAATCGCCACCAATGAAGCGTTGCAGCAGGTGAACAAACTGAAAAAAATGCAGAAAACGGATGAAGATCCGGAGTACCATATGCAGAATCTTATTGCAGACAATACAGACGGTGATGCGGAAGAAATACAGATTTTGCTGCAGAATGCCATACAAAGCCTGCCCGAAAAGCAGAAACTGGTATTTATGATGCGGTATTATGATGATTTGCCTTACGAAGAAATATCCAAAATTGTGGATATGTCGGTAGGAACATTAAAAACAAATTATCATTATGCCAAACAGAAGATAGAAGAATATATCAAAGAGAATTACGAAAGATAATTTTTGAGAAACAACAGCATGAAAGATTTTGATCTGGAAAAATTGAAACGCAAAAATATATACAAAGTCCCTGAAAATTTGTTTGAAAATATTCAGGGGAACGTATTGAGCGGGATCAATGATTTTGATCTTGAGCAACTGGAACGTAAGAATATTTACACTGTTCCGGAAAATATATTTGAAACCGTTCAGGATAACGTTGTGAAAAGTATTCTGCCTGCTAAAAAAGCACCGATTTTTAAACTGAACTGGGCATATGCAGCAGCGGCGTCTATTGCTTTGGTTTTTGGAGCGACATTTGTTTTCAATAACGGAGATCCCGCAGATCCGGCAAAGGAACAGGTTGCAGTAAACCATCAGGAACCGAAAACGGAGAGCCAGATTGCTTACGAAACCTTAAAATCGGATTTAACTTCTGTTGAAAATACTAATCACACAGATAGCAGTCAGGATAATAATAAGTCTTTAGCGAAAGAAGAAAAACCGGCTAAGACAGCAGATGAAGTGAAACCAAAATCTTCACCATCTGTTTCGAAACAAAATGAGGCTCAGATAAACGAGTATCTGGATTCTTTCTCAAATTCCGAAATATCGGAACTGGCAAGCAATTCTACACAGGACGTTTATCTGGACTTATATAATTAAAAGAAAATGAAAAAGATATTATTTACGCTTTTTATTATCTATAGTTTTGGTCTGAATGCCCAAAGGACAGATTATGACTGGAAAAAGATGGATCCCAAGCAGAGAAAGGAGATCATCAATAATCTTTCTCCTGAGGAAAGAAAGGCACTTCTGATGAAATTCAGAAACAATATGGTGATGGAAAATCTTGATATTGATCCTAACGATAAAGATGAATTTACCGATATTTATAATGAATATCTGGAAAGCCAGAAGCAGATAAAAAGTCAGTTCAATTCAGATTTTAATCCTGAAGATCTATCCGATGAAGAAGCGAAAGCCAAGCTTCAGCAGAGTTTCGAAGTAGGGCAGAAGCTGCTTGATAACAGAAAAAAATACGCAGATAAAATGCAGAAGGTAATACCTTGCCAAAAAGTTTTGAAACTTTTTCAGTCTGAAGGAATGATGAGAGATAAAATGAATGAAAGAAAACCTTTTGGGAATAGTGGCAGCGGTAGCGCTCTAAGACCAAGACAAAACCCATAATAGTTTATTTTTTTAATGTTGGACGACCCTTGCAATTTATTTGTAAGGGTCGTTTAATTTTAAATTAAAACTATATTTTTGCGAAAATTTTTGACGATGAAGAAGATAATTCTGTTTTTGATGTTTTCGTGCTTTCTAACCGAACAGAAGACAGCACTCGATTCCGGAAAAACAGAAACAGATATACCGGAAAATCTGTCTGCCATTTATATTGATCCGCTTACCGGAGAATATATTTTTACCGAGTAATTTTAATTTAAAAAATTTAATGATGAAAAAATTTTTGCAGCTTGTGACGACTTGTCTTATGATTATTTCTTTTGCCCAGAATAAAGAAGTAATAAAACTGAAAGGGGATATTCCTAATAATGGAGAAGGAGATTACAACACATTAATTGTTATTGATAACAGAAAAGATAAAACCATCGGAGTTCTGCCTTTTGGAGATGGCAAAGAAATGAGAGAAGTTTCCTTTCAGAACAGTGTGGAGGATGATCTTTCCGAATGGTACCGTAAAAGCAATCTGAAGGGAGGGAAGCAGGATCTTGTGTTAGTTCTCAATGATCTTAAATTATCTGTAAAAGAAACCTACGAAAGGAAAAACATCGGAACCATGAAATTTTCCCTGCAAAGTTTTGTGAAAGAAGGAGATAAATATCATTTTCTGTATAAAAAAGACACCACATTTATGTTCAGCCACAGAGATGTTGCTGATGCGATGGTAAGAAATATGCATCATCTTTTTTCTTTGTATCTTGAAAAAACATACAAATCCAAACCTTCAAAATATGATCTTACCTTGAATGATATTTCCAACTATCAAAGCTATGTAAATAATTATCCTGCTTTTAAAAATCAAACCCTGAAAGAAGGAATTTATCTGGATTACAATTCGTTTTTCAGGCAGACTCCAGAAGAAGGCTACGCTTTGGAGCGATGGGAAAATGGAACATTAGACAGGGCTGTAAAAACCGAAAATGGAAAGAAGATGAAAATTCCTTCCCGTAAAATGTTTATCTATGTAGAAAACGGAAAAGCGTTTAAAAATACCTATTCCGGATTTCAGGAGCTGCTAAAAAACGAAAAAGGATTTTATATTGTTGCAAAACCTTCAAGTTTATTTCCGCCTCAATATGATATTAGATTAGGAATCATGTTTGGATTGGTCGGCGGAATTGCAGATGCATTACTTTTTAATCCGAATAAGCTGAGCCATAATCCTCAGGAAATTTACATTGATCCGATGACAGGCGAGTACGATTTTAATGATATTTTTGATCAATTACCATAAAAGAATTTTGGTCATATTTAATCATTAGGAGATAAATAACTTTACAGATTCAAAACAGGTTGCCAATGTCGGAAACTTGTTTTTAATCTTGGATGACCCTTGCAATTTATTTGTGAGGGTTGTTTAATTTTAAATTAAAACTTTATTTTTAATGAAATTTTTAACTATGAAAAAAATAATTCTGTTTTTGATGTTTTCGTGCTTTCTAACGGCACAGAAAATTCAGTATATAGAACTTAAAAATAATATCAAAGACAAAAATCATATTGCTAAATCTTTTACTCTATTAGATAAAAGAAAAGACAAAACTATTGGAATTGTATCGCACAGGAAAGATCCTTATGAAGTAAAATTTGAAAAAGATGATTTTGAAAAATTATTTACTGAGTGGTTTGCGGAAAATAATAAAGAAACAGGAAAAACGGATTATTATCTTATTCTCGAAGAACTTGCAGTAAAAGATATTCCAACCGAAAGATCACAAATGGGGCATCTGCAAATGAAAATGGTTACTTTTCTTAAAAGAAATGATAAATATTATTTTTTAAAAAAGTTTAATATTTCCAAAGACTATATGCAGAGAGATCATGCCTATATTACTAGAGCTATTGCAGCCAGAATATCTGCTGAATTATCCAATATTATTAATGATTCTTACGATGTAAAGGCTCTAAACTATCCTATAGCCGAAAATGAACTGGAAGAGTATGAAAAGAATATAACGGAAAAAATGCCGATTTATAAAGCAGATTCTCTTACGAACGGAGTTTATATGGACTTCAGATCATTTGTAGATCAGAAAAAAGATATGGAACTTATTGTCAGAAAAAATAATGAAGGTAAAATAAAAGGGGTTAAAAGAATTGACGGGTATGATAATTTCAAAGATTATTTTGCCGTAATAGATAACGGAATCGCTTATAAAAAGACACCAACAAGCCTTATAGAAATCGAAAAGGATGAAGAAGGGTATTTTATCACTGCCGCTGCGGAAGAATTATTTCCAGAACAAACCAATTACTATGTAGCAGGAGCAGCAGGAGGAGGCTTAATAACAGCTTTGGCTGTCTCAGTTATAGATCTGGCTATTTCAAGAATCAGAAAGCAGAATGCAAAATATTACAGAGTTGGAATAGATATGCTAACAGGAGAATATATTTTACCTGCAAACTTTGATAAAAGTAAATAGATTGCTTATAAAAAAGAGACAATGCGTCTCTTTTTCTCTTTTTATAAATGAAAGGAATAAGAAGCGGTATTCATCAGCAAAGAGAATGCTCCGTATTTGTCGTTTTTAAGAATCCATTTTTACATCAAAAAGTAAAATTATTTTGAAAACAGTCCGGATCTGTCCTAATGTTTATGAAAGTAGAAACGAAATTAAATTTTAATTTTATTGGCTTATAAATTGATACTAAAAAATACTGCAACTTCAGAAGGTAAATGAACAAGTCTATCGTAATTTTAGCTCTTATTTTTAATTGTTTCTTCTTTTTCCAGGCACAGGAAAAAAAGGATTCGATCTATTACAAAATTGAAAAATTTTCAGATAAGAGAAAATTTACAAAATTCCTTCACCGCTTTATATTTCGTAGAGAAGCAGATTCCGTTTCCGTAAAAACAACCACCGAAAAAGTAGCGCAGGAAACATATGACGGAAAATACATCAGAAATATTACAATAGAAACCATAGATCCTTTCGGATATGGCTCTCGGGATAAAAAAGAAAAATCCAGATGGTACGACTGGTTTACCAATCATCTTCATTCCAATACAAGAATTTCCACGGTTAACAATTATTTACTTTTCCAAAAAGGAGAAGAATACAATGCCCAGAAAATCTACGAGTCTGAACGTCTGCTGAGAACAATGCCTTTTATCAACAGAGTGAACATCAGTATTTCCGACAGTACTTCCACCAGAGATTCTATAGATGTTATCGTAAAAGTGCTGGATTCATGGAGTCTGAAACCCAGAGCAAGCTATTCCGGAAGTAAAATCGGATTAGGCGTTACCGAAGAAAATTTTCTCGGACTGGGGCATGATTTAAGTTTTCTCTACCGTAACGATTCTAAAGAAAAGCAGAATTACTTACTGGGAAGCTATACCGCATACAATTTATGGGGTTCCTACATCAATGCACAGATTCTGGGAGAGCGGGATTTTGCTAAAAATGAAAAAATAAGTCTCAGTGCAACGCGCGATTTTTTCTCCCCATTAACCCAATGGGCGGGAGGATTTAATTTTGAATACTTCATGCGCCGCGTTTTGCTGCCGATCGAATCCGAAACCGTTTTTCCCGAAGCTCAGATTAAAGTGTACAGTCAGAATTTGTGGGGAGGTTACCAGATTCCTATAGCCTCAAGATCTTCAGAAAAAGTTTCCAGCAATATTGCTTTAATCGGAAGATTTCAGAATTATCAGTACAAGGATAATCCGGCAATAGACAAATACGATTACTTTACCTCTTACAGCAGTTTTCTGGCGTCTGTAGGATTTATACAACGAAAATTTTCTGTTCAGAAAAATATCTTTCAGTACGATCTTCCGGAAGATATTGCGTACGGAACTTCGGCGAGCCTTACAGCGGGAGGCTTGTCCAGAAACAACAGAATCATTCCGTATGCCGGAATTTCTGTAGCACACGGAGATTTTACCAATATAGGATATTTCAGTGTGAAAGCACAGTTCGGGAAATTTTTCAATGAGGAAAGACAAAACCGCGAATCTTTCCGATTGGATGCTACCTATTTTACCAATCTTATGGATTGGAAGTTTGCCAGTGCGAGACACTTTTTTTCTCCCACATTAGCTTTGGGAAACCCACAGCAAAACTATTCCTACAGAGACCGCATCAATCTTTCTTCCAGTGATGAGTTTCCGGTGTACAGTGCAGATTATATCGGGACAAAAAAACTCGTTCTGCGCTATCAGCTTCAGCTTTTCGTAAACAAAACATGGAAAAACTTTCATTTCAGTCCTTACTTAACAGCTGCAGCAGGCTGGTTGGCGGGACCGGATGAAAAATTGTTAAAAACAAACGTTAATACAAAAATAGGAATCGGCGTTCTCATTAATAATCCTTTTCTGGTATTCAACCGGATTCAGATTTCCTTCACCTATTACCCAAAAGTTCCTTTTGACAATAATTCATTGTTTGATTTCAACAGCAACCGGAACAATCTTTTGCCAATGAACAGCTTTACAACAGACATCCCGCATTTCGTAAATTTTGGAAATTAAAAAAGGGCAGAATTAAATTTTTGTTCTTAAAAATTAAGACTAAGGAATTATCCTGCATTTTGTTATCTTTGCAAATTACAAGATTCTTAAATGAAAAACATACGAAATTTTTGCATAATCGCCCACATCGACCATGGTAAAAGTACTTTGGCGGATCGTCTTTTGGAATATACCAATACGGTGACTCAGAGAGAACTGCAGTCTCAGACACTGGATGATATGGATTTGGAGAAAGAACGTGGAATTACCATTAAATCCCACGCGATCCAGATGGATTATGAATATAAAGGAGAAAAATATATTTTAAACCTTATTGATACACCGGGACACGTAGATTTTTCTTACGAAGTTTCCCGTTCCATTGCTGCCTGCGAAGGAGCGCTTCTAATTGTAGATGCAGCACAGAGTATTCAGGCACAGACGATTAGTAATTTATATCTGGCACTGGAAAACGATTTAACCATCATACCTATTCTGAATAAAATTGATCTTCCTTCCGCAAACCCTGAAGAAGTAACCGATGAAATCATGAACCTGATCGGTTGCGACTATGAAGATGTTTTAAGAGTTTCCGGTAAAACAGGAGAAGGAGTTCACCATTTGCTTGAGCAGATTGTAGAAAGAATTCCGGCTCCGGTAGGAGATCCGAATGCGCCGCTTCAGGCTTTGATCTTTGATTCGGTTTATAACCCGTTCAGAGGAATTGAGGCTTACTTCAAAGTGGTAAACGGAAGTATTTCTAAGAACGAAAAAATTAAATTCTTCGCAACCGGAAAAGAATACGGAGCTGATGAGGTTGGAACACTGAAATTGAAACAGGTTCCTAAGAAATCGGTAGAATGTGGAGATGTAGGATATCTGGTTTCCGGAATTAAAGATGCTAGAGAAGTAAAAGTAGGGGATACAATCACTTCTTTTGAAAAACCTGCAGCAGGACCGATTGAAGGTTTTGAGGAAGTAAAGCCAATGGTTTTTGCCGGAATTTACCCGATTGACTCTGAAGATTTTGAAGAATTAAGATTCTCTCTTGAAAAATTAAGACTGAATGATGCCTCTCTGGTTTTCGAACCTGAAAGCTCTGCAGCACTTGGTTTTGGTTTCCGTTGCGGATTCTTAGGAATGCTTCACATGGAAATCGTTCAGGAAAGACTGGACAGAGAGTTCAACATGAACGTGATTACAACGGTTCCCAACGTATCTTACTTCGGGTATACCAAAAAAGAACCTGAAGTTCCGATTATGATCAATAACCCTTCGGAAATGATGGATCCTACCACGATGGACAGAGTAGAAGAACCTTATATTAAAGCTTCTATCATTACAAAATCTGATTTTGTAGGTTCTGTAATGACACTTTGTATCGAAAAAAGAGGAGAAATCGTTAACCAGAGTTACCTGACTTCAGACAGAGTAGAATTAATCTTCAATATGCCTTTGGCTGAGGTGGTTTTCGACTTCTACGACAGGCTGAAATCTATTTCTAAAGGGTATGCTTCATTCGATTATCATCCGATCGGTTTCAGAGCTTCCAAGCTTGTAAAAATGGATATCCTGATCAACGGAGATATGGTAGATGCTTTATCATCATTGATTCACGATTCGAACGCTTATCACATCGGTAAGAAAATGTGTGAAAAACTTCGTGAACTGATCCCGAGACAGCAGTTTGATATTGCCGTTCAGGCAGCATTAGGAACGAAAGTTATTGCAAGAGAAACCATTAAAGCGTTAAGAAAAGACGTTACCGCAAAATGTTACGGAGGAGATATTTCCAGAAAGCGTAAACTTTTGGAAAAGCAGAAAGAAGGTAAAAAGAAAATGAAGCAGATTGGTAGGGTAGAAGTACCGCAATCGGCGTTCATGGCTGTTTTGAAGCTGAATGATTAGTGAAAGAGCCAAGTAAAAAGGCAAAAGATAAAAGTAAATCCGCAGATTATTTCTGCGGATTTTTGTTTTTAAGATATGAATTCGTAAATTTGTGTATTCATAACGCAAATTAAAACAATGGAGTCTCCAAAAAAATTACAGGATATAAAAGTGGCTGTAGATGCCGTAATTTTCGGATATTTTGATAAGAAAGATTTACAAATCCTTCTCATTAAAAGAAACATTGAGCCTTTCAAAGGAGGTTGGGCGCTTCCCGGAGGTCTGGTTTTGGATGATGAAAACCTTGATGATGCCGTAAAACGCGAACTCCACGAAGAAGCAGGAATAAAGCCCGATTTTTTGGAGCAGCTGTACACTTTTGGAAACGTCGGCCGCGATCCCCGAAACCGCGTGGTTTCCATTGCTTATTTAGGACTTGTCAATCCATCCTATCATGAGTTGTTTGCCGATTCTGATGCCGAAGATGCACAATGGTTCAGCGTCAATCAGCTTCCGAAACTGGCTTTTGATCATCAGACAATTATTGATATTGCCTTAAAAAGACTTCGTACGAAAATCCAGTATCAGCCGATCGGTTTTAATCTTTTAAATGATGAATTTGCTTTTTCAGATCTTGAAAACCTATACAAAACCATCATCGGTAAAGAAATAGACCGCCGTAATTTCCGCAAAAAGATCATGAGCTACGGATTGCTTAACGAAACCAATAATCTTAAAAAAGAAGGCAGCGGAAGACCCGGAAAACTCTTCACTTTCAATCAGGAAAAATACAGGGAACTCGAAGAGCAGGGATTTTATTTCGAAATCAAATAGTGTTTTTAAACGCGAATAGCACAAATATTTACACGAATTTTCACGAAAATTTCTTTTCTGTGTTCGGTGTCATTCAGAATGAAGCGAAGCGGAATGAAGAATCTTTACACTTAGACCAAACATAATAATAGATTCTGTGAAATTCGTTCGCATCCCTTCAGGCTGTGTCAGAATGATACAATGTGTGTATATTTTACCCTCTATATTAATTGATTAAAATTTGAGTCCTTTGTGAAAAACATTGCGTCATTTGTGTTTAAAAAAAATCAGCTTACCAAGTCAATACGATTCCAATTTCAACATCAATAGAAACGGACTTTAGTCCGTTCTTTCAATTAAAAAATTTCAATTGGCTTTAGCCAAAATATAAGGCATAGATAAAATTTGCGCTATTTGTGAAAAACATTTGCGCCCCTTGTGTTTAAATAAAATAATTTCAGACCAACTTTAGCCAAAATCTAAAGCATAATTAAAATTTGCGCCATTTGTGAAAAACATTTGCGCGATTTGTGTTTCAATAAAATAAATTTTTAACACTGAAAATCAATCAATTAAAATATTTAGCGTAAAAATAACACAAATAAATTTGGAAGATAAAATCAGAATCCTTTAAATTTGTGTAAAAATAACGCAATCATGAAATATACATTAAATAATACCATCGAAAGATTTCATCAAAAAGAAAATCCGGAATTTCTTTTCTTTTGGGGACATACCGTGAAAGATGAAATTACAAAAGCCTGCTTCAGCCAGTGGTTTCCTTTTGAGTTTGAAGAAAACGGAAACATTTACAAAACAGCAGAACATTATATGATGGCCGGAAAAGCGAGATTATTTAATGATCATGAAATTTTAGAGCAAATTTTAAAAGCAGAAACTCCGAATCAGGCAAAAAGTTTAGGCAGAAAAGTCAGAAACTTTGATCCGGAAATCTGGAACGAACATAAATATGAGATCGTGAAACAGGGAAATTTTCTGAAATTTTCACAAAACGAAAAATTTAAAGAATTTCTGCTTTCAACAGACGATACAATTTTAGTAGAGGCAAGTCCGTACGACAAAATCTGGGGAATCGGAATGCTGGAAACCAATGCAAAAGCAAAAGATCCTTCAAAATGGAATGGTGAAAATTTATTAGGATTTGCTTTAATGGAAGTAAGAGACGAATTAAGAGGGTAAAAACACAATAACCGTAAACCAATTAGGAATCATGAAAAAACAGAACTCCATCCTCAGATATTTTTAATAGAAAATTTCCTTTCCGACCAAGAATGCGATCATTATATTGAAATGACAAAGGATAAAGTCTTTGAGGAAGCGAAAATCAATATGAGAGGAAGGCAGGTGATGAGCAAAGGAATCCGTAACAACGACAGATTGATGATTTTCGATGAAAACTTAGCCGAAAATCTTTTTCTAAGAGCGGTTGAATTTCTTCCTCAGATTCATGAAAATGATGAAGTTTCGGGTTTTAATGAAATGTTCAGGATTTATAAATATTCTCCGGGACAGCAGTTTAAAATGCATCATGACGGAAGCTACATCAGAAATGAGAATGAAAAAAGCTTTTACACTTTTTTAATCTATCTGAATGATGATTTCGAAGGCGGAGAAACAGAGTTTGAAAATCTGTTCACTGTAGCTCCAAAGAAAGGTTCTGCATTGGTTTTCTATCATCCGCTAAGACATGAAGGAAAAACACTGATCAGCGGACAAAAGTATGTTTTAAGAACAGATGTAATGTATTTAAAGACTTAAAAATGAAAAAGATCTATGTTTCAGGAAACGGAAATGTATCCTGGGAAAAGTTTCAGCAGTTTTATATCGAACCGTTAAAAAAATTCAGCCTTGATGAGTGTGAATTTATCATCGGAGATTTTTCGGGAACCGATACATTAATGATGGAATTTTTAAAAGATAAAACAGAGAACGTAACCATTCTGCATGTTGGAAAAAGACCTAGATATTTTGCCAATTCTTTTAAAACAAAGGCAGAAAAATGGAAAGTTATCGGAGGATTTACTTCAAATTATGAAAGAGATACCTTTGGAATTGATCTATGCACTCATTTTCTGGCGGTTGATTTCAATACCGATGAAAAAAGAAAAAGCGGAACATTAAAAAACATCGAAAAGTGTTTTGCTTTAAATAAAATAAAAGTGTAAAAAATTTTACCCATAATTTGCGTAAAAAATACACGAAAATTAACAAATTGTTTCACTAAAAATCATAAAGCTATGTTTGGATTTACACACATCAAATTTGATTCTATGACGTACGTTCTTCATTTTAAAAATGGAAAGATCGCCAAGGAAGGAAGAGGTTTATCGTTCTTTTATTTCGCTCCTAATTCGTCTATTGTGGCGATTCCTTTGGGAAGTAACGATCTGCCGTTTATCTTTAATGAGAACACGAACGATTATCAGACCGTGAAAATTCAGGGACAGATCAGCTATAAAGTGACCGATCCGAAAGCACTTTCCAACACACTGGATTTTACCGTGGACGGAGAAGGAGTTTATAAAAAGAATGATATCGAAAAGCTTAACCAGAGAATCATTAATCTCGCACAGACAGCGACTTCATCATTTGTACACAATCTTAGTTTAAAAGAAGCAATTCGTTCTGCCAAACAGATTGAAGATCATATTCTGAAAGGATTAATAGATTCCGAATCCATTAAAAGCATGGGAATTGAAATTTTGGGAGCCAATATTTTAGCGGTTCAGACCACTCCTGAAATGGCAAGAGCTTTGGAAACGGAAACAAGGGAAAAACTCCAGCAGCAAGCCGATGAAGCGATTTATGAAAGAAGAAATTTTGGAGTGGAACAGGAAAGAAAGATCAAAGAATCTGAACTGAATACAGAAATTGCGGTTGAAGAAAAGCAAAAGCAGATTGAAGAAAAAAGGATGGAAACCGAAGTTCAGCAGGAAGAAAACAACAGGATCCTTCGTGAAATGAAAATTGCCGCCGATATTTCTGTAGAAAACCAGAGAAAAAAACTGATCGAGCAAAAAACGGAAAACGACAGAAAAGAAGCAGAAACACAAGGTTATATTCTGGAAACTTCCTTAAAACCATACAAAGAAATCGACTGGAAAGTCCTCACTGCTTTGAGCGGAAGACAGGATGCGAGAAATAACATCGCTTTAGCATTCAGGGAATTGGCAGAAAACGCAGGGAAAATCGGAAACCTGAATATAAGTCCGGATTTGTTGGATAGTATTTTGAAAAAGTAAGAGGCCGGAAGAAGGAAGAGCGAAGTTGGAAGCTGTTAACAGTCTCAAAAAGATAAAATAGGTTATCGTCTTTGATAAGCAGAGCGCCTTTGCGAACCTTAAAAAAAGTTTAGTAGTAAAATAAAAACTTTGCGGACTTTGCGTTAAAATAAAAACTTCTGAATAATTAAAAAAATGAAAGTAGAATACGCCATCATCATCAAAAATAAAACCCGCCTTGAGTCTCTGGTCGAAAGATTCAACACGCAGGCTCAGGCGAAGTTTTATATTGAAAGTTCCGGAGGAAATTTTCAGGAATATGTGGATGAACACGAAAAATTCGGTCAGTCATTTCTGGAAGTTCAGACCCAGCTTTCCAAAATCATTAAAAATAAAGTGATTGAAAGAGAGTTTATTCCTTCTTATATTTTCTCCGAAAACAATCTGATTGTGGTAGTCGGACAGGACGGTTTGGTAGCCAATGTTGCCAAATATTCCAAACACATTCCAATCATTGCGGTGAATCCCGATCCCGAAAGATATGACGGTGTTTTGCTTCCCTTCACAGCAAAAAACTTTTTAAAAGGAGTGCAAGCTGTGATGAACGGAAATTTTAGTTCAAAAAAAATGAAGTTTGCCGAAGCCGTGCTGAATGACGGACAAAAATTACGGGCAGTGAATGATTTATTTGTAGGAATTTCCTCACATTCTTCCGCGAGATACAAAATTATGCTGAACGGAAAACAAGAAACCCATTCTTCCAGCGGAATCATAGTTTCCACAAAAACAGGAAGCACAGGCTGGCTGAGTTCCATTTTTAATATGGCGTTCGGAATTTTAGGCGAAACCGCATTAAAATATCCGCAGCTGAATGAAGAAGATTTGTATTTTGCAGTAAGAGAACCTTTTAAAAGCATCCGGACGCAAACCGATATCTGCAGCGGAAAACTGAAAAAAGGAAACAAATTAATCATCGAATCACTAATGCCGAATAATGGTTTTATATTTAGCGACGGAATTGAGCAGGATTTTCTACAGTTCAACAGCGGAGCAACAGCAGAAATCAGGCTTTCTGACGATGAAGCCGTTTTAGTATTAAATTAAAAAAACAACCATGAAAACAATAATATATTTAAAAGTCGACGCAACAACCCCTCAAGTTGAAGAGAATAAATCATTATTCTATAGCAGAACTCTGAGATCTTAGCTGAGTAGAACGCCTTTGCGAACTTAAAAACAGGTAGTAGTAAAAAAAAACTTAGCGGGCTTTGCGTTAAAAAAAATAAAAAACAACCATGAAAACAATAAAATATTTGAAAGATAACACAACAAATTAGGTATTATCAGAAATTTGAAATCTTATGTAGAAAAACTCTTTGAGAGCTTAGCTGAGTAGAACGCCTTTGCGAACTTAAAAACATTTAGTAGTGACAAAAAACTTAGCGGGCTTTGCGTTAAAAAAAAAAGCATTAAAAATCAATAGTTTATTTAAAAATTAGATGTAAAAACCAACCATGAAAACAATACTATATTTAAAAGGCGACGCAACAAACCCTCAAGCTGAAGGGAACAAAATCATTGCACACATTTGCAACGACATCGGAGGTTGGGGAAAAGGTTTTGTCTTAGCCATTTCAAACAGGTGGAAAAAGCCTGAAAACGAATATAGAAAATGGTTTCAGGATGCTGAAAATTTTAATCTTGGAGAAATCCAAACCGTTCAGGTTCAAGAAAACGTTTGGGTTTGCAACATGATTGGTCAGCATAAAATTAAAACCAATTTAAAAGGAATTTCCCCGATTCGTTATGAAGCCGTTGAAAAATGCCTTGAAAAACTTTCTGAAGAAGCAAAGAAATTAAACGCAGGAGTTCATATGCCGAGAATCGGTTGCGGTTTGGCAGGCGGAAAATGGGAAGAAATCGAGCCGATTATTGAAAGAACACTGCTGAAAAACAATGTAGAAGTATTCGTTTATGATTTCGAATAATTGGAAAATCTTTGAGAGCTTCGCTGAGTAGAACGCCTTTGCGAACTTAAAAACGTTTAGTAGTAAAATAAAAACTCTGCGGACTTTGCGTTAAAAAAAGATTAAAAACAATAAAATATTTAAAATGCAACGCAGCAAACCCCATTCAGAAGGGAACAGATCATTATTCAAAATTATAAATATAGCAGAACTCTGAGATCTTAGCTGAGTAGAACGCCTCTGCGAACTTAAAAACAGTTAGTAGTAACAAAAAACTTTGCGGACTTTGCGTTAAAAAAAAATAAAAAAAACCATGACAAATAAAGGAATGGCGAAAGATACACTGGAAATCTTAGCTAAAAAATATTATATCAACGAAAATAACGAAAAAATAAGCATCGAAAACGAAATGGAAACTTGTATTAAAGAAACCGTTTTGTATTCCTCGGAAGAACTGTCGGAAATGACAAAAAACAAACTTCCGGAAACCCACTTCGAGACTCAGTTTGAAGTCTGGAGATGCAGTTCCCTAAAAGCCATTTTACAGTTAGCCGCAGAAGAAGATCAGGAGAAATTGATGTGCCTGAATTTCGCATCAGCGAAAAATCCCGGTGGTGGGTTCATCAACGGAGCCGAAGCGCAGGAAGAAAGTCTGGCGAGAACTTCCGGACTTCACGACACTCTGCTTCAGGGTTGGGAATATTACGAAACCCACCGTGCCATGGAATCGTGTTTTTACACAGATATGATGATTTACAGCCCGAAAGTTCCCGTTTTCAGGAAAGACAAAGGAGAATTGCTGGATAAGCCTGTTTTCTGCAATTTCATCACCTCTCCCGCAGTGAACGCAGGTGTTGTAAAACGTCAGGAACCGGAAAGAGCCCACGAAATCTTCGGAGCAATGGATGTAAGAACAGATAAAATGCTCGCTTTAGCATTAAACAAAGGAAATGAAACCTTAATTTTAGGAGCTTGGGGATGCGGAGTTTTCAAAAATGATCCGAAAGAAATTGTCGAATTATTCAAAAAGCATCTTCTTGGGAAGTATAAAAATAAATTTAAAAGAGTGGTCTTTGCCATTCTCTCGAAAAAAGAGGAAATGATAAAGCCGTTTGAAGGAATATCATGAAGATTACAAGAGAAGAAATAACATTAGAAATTTTAGAATTGCTGTATGATTTTCAATATGTTTTAGAACATCAAAAATCAGATATTTATTTTAATGATCCTACAAAGCTCTTACTTTCTAAACAAATAAGATTCAGGAGAATATGCTCTGTTTTTGCATATCTGAATATACAGATCAAAGATCTAAAACACTTTTATGATTTGGAATTTATTAATGAATTTAAAGATTATGAGTTTGCAGAAGAAATTGCAGAAATGATAGAATCTTCAATTAACGGTTTTTATAAGATTGAAGATATAAAAACTGAAAATCTTAAAGAAATTTTAAAAAGCATAATATATTTTAGAAAAGCCTATCTGAATTTAGTGAGAGGTTTCTTTGGAGGAGTAAGACTTATGGGAATTCCTTCCATTGAAGAAAGAGTTTCTGAAAAAATAATGTTTGAAAATATACATGATATTAATCTGATTGTTGAAAGAATAAATAAAACAATTACCTATTTATTATTTCCCAACACAGAAGATTTTGATATGGATATTTTAATTAATCAATACAATTTTCCGACAGAAGATTATAGGGCAATTGATAAAAAGGAGTGGGAAGAATATTACAATGAAAATGGATTTTAAATTAAAAAAATATAAAGAACAGCTACAGGATTGGCCGGAAAAAGGCTATCACATCATGGCTCAGTATGATGAAGATAAAATTATTGTCTACCAATCGTACCGGAAAGAAATAGGCAGATTTGCCGTTAAAAATCAATATTTCGGAGGTGGATTCAGTTTAGAAAGAATGACCTGGATAAAACCAAACTTCCTTTGGATGATGTTCCGAAACGGTTGGGGAACAAAAGAAGGACAGGAATCTGTTCTCGCCATTCATTTGAAGATGGATGCTTTTAAAAATTATCTGAAAAATTCAGTCTATTCTTCATACAATGAGAAATTAGGAATTTCAAGGGAAGAATGGAAGAATCAGGTGAAAGAATCTTCCGTGAGACTGCAATGGGATCCGGATCACGATCCTTTCGGAAACAAACTGGAAAGAAGAGCCATTCAGATTGGTTTGAGAAATGATTTCATCAAAACCTTTGCAAAAGAAGATCTCCTTTTCATTGAAGATATTTCAGATTTTGTTAAAGAACAGCATCAGTTTGTTTTGAATGACGATTTAGACAATTTAGTTCTTCCTGAAGAAAAACCGTTGTTGTTTGATGATGAGGATTTAAATAAGAAATTAAGGTTAAAATAATGAAAGATAGACTCTTACTCGCTTCAAAATCACTTACGGGGATTTCCATTGGTGATGCTTTTGGGGAAAGTTTCTTTGGTGAAGAAAGTATGATCAGAATGTTCATCCATCAAAGAATCATTCCTGAAAGCACTCTGGATTTTACGGATGATACCATTATGGCAATTGCTGTTTTCAGATCATTGGAAAAATTCGGACAAATCAATCAGGATTTTCTGGCGGAAGAGTTTACCCAAAATTATTATCTTGATATTAATAGAGGTTACGGACCTTCAATGCATCAATATTTCAGAGCAGTAAAGGATGGTGAAAACTGGAAAAAAGTTTCCTATTCAAAATTTGGAGGACAGGGTTCTATGGGAAACGGAGGAGCGATGAGAGCTTCTGTAATCGGAGCTTATTTTTATGATGATCTGGATCAGCTTAAAAGAAATGCAGAACTGTCCTGTGAAGTTACCCATGCCAACAAAGAAGCGATGGAAGGCACAAAAGCCATTGCATTGGCCGCAGCTTTGGTCATTCAGGAAAAATTAGGATTGATACAGTTGAATCAGCAGGAATTTATTCAGAAAATTCAGTCTGAATTGAAGGATTCTGATATGAAAAGTAAACTGAACAAAGTCTTATATTTAGACGGAAATCCAAGTATTGAGTTATTGGTCAAAACATTAGGAAACGGAATAAAAATGACCGCTCAGGACACCGTTCCGATTGTACTCTGGATGCTTTCTAGATACCGGAACAATATTGAAGAATGTCTTTGGAATACCGTTTCAGCTTTAGGCGACAGAGACACAACTTGTGCAATGGTTGGAGGAATAAGTGTTTTAAGCTGCAATGAAGAGTCAATTGCGGATTGGACAAAGAATGTTGAGAATTGGAAAAAAAGCAAATTTTATGAACATTGAATTAATAAAAGGAGACATCACCAAAATAGAAGCAGACGCTATCGTTAACGCAGCCAACTCTTCCTTATTGGGCGGTGGCGGAGTAGACGGAGCCATTCATCGGGCAGGAGGAAAACAAATTCTTGATGAGTGTATAGAAATCCGAAACCGACAAGGCAAATGCAAAATAGGAGAAGCAGTCGTTACAACCGGCGGAAATCTCCCTGCGAAATACGTCATTCATACGGTTGGTCCGGTCTGGAATGGAGATGAAGAAAAAGGATCGAAATTATTGGCAAATTGTTACCATAATTCATTAAAGTTGGCGGAAAGCTTAAAGGTGAAAACTATTGCTTTTCCCAACATCAGCACAGGAATTTATCGGTTTCCAAAAGAACTGGCGGCTAAAATTGCCATAGATGAGGTGAGAAACTTTACATCGGAGATCATTGAAAAAGTTATTTTCGTATGTTTTGATGATGAAAATGAGGAAATTTACAGAACATTGTTAAAAGAATAATACAGAATAATAGTTTTTGTGAGCTTTGCTAAGTGAAACGGCTTTGCGAACTAAAAACGTTTAGTAGTAACAAAAAAAACTTTGTGGTCTTTGCGTTAAAAATATACAAAAACAAAAAAAACTAAAACAAATGAAAAAACTAACCATATTAACCGGCGCCGGAATCAGTGCCGAAAGCGGAATAAAAACCTTCAGAGACGGAGATGGTCTTTGGGAAAATCATAGCATCACAGATGTGGCAAGTCCGGAAGGATGGCGAAAAGACAGAGCTTTAGTTCTTGAATTTTACAACCAGAGACGAAGACAGCTTCACGAAGTCGAACCGAATGATGCACATCGATTATTGGCAGAATTAGAAAAGCATTTTGAAGTTCAGATCATTACCCAGAATATCGATGATCTGCATGAAAGAGCTGGTTCAACCAATATTTTACATTTACACGGCGAATTATTCAAATCCTGTTCATGCAGCAATAAAAACCTGATTTACGAGCAGAAAAATGACATTAATATCGGCGATAAAGCAGAAGACGGAGCGCAGTTAAGACCATTTATTGTCTGGTTCGGAGAAGATGTTCCCCTGATGAAAGAAGCAACCAAAATGGCAAAAGAAGCCGATATATTTTTAGTAATCGGAACGTCTTTACAGGTGTATCCTGCAGCGGGATTAATTCATGATATCAAGGATGACTGTCTTTTAATCGTCATCAACCCTAACGAAACAGGTTTCGGATACGGACAGAGAGCCGTTGTGATGAAAGAAACCGCAACGCAGGGAATGAAACTGCTTTTTGACAAACTGGTAAATCTTGTATAATGGAAAATATCGTAAAATCTGGAATTTTCGGAGTTTGCGTGGGTGATGCTTTAGGCGTTCCGGTGGAATTCAGAAGCAGAGAACAACTGAAACGTTCTCCGGTGACAACCATGAGAGCTTTCGGAACGCATCGCCAACCTGCGGGAACGTGGAGCGATGACAGTTCCCTTGCTTTATGTCTTGCAGAAAGTCTCAGTAATAAGTATGATCTTGAGAATATTGCGCTGAAATTTTTACAATGGTATAATGAAGAAATCTGGACACCTCACGGAACTGTTTTCGATATCGGAATTGCCACTTCACAGGCAATCCATAGAATCAGCAAAGGAGTTTCCCCAACTTTATGTGGTGGAACAACGGAATTTGATAACGGAAACGGTTCCTTAATGAGAATTTTGCCATTATTGTTTTATATCAAAGATTTTCCTATTGCAAAACGTTTTGATACGGTGAAAGATGTTTCCAGTATTACCCATGGACACATCCGTTCTGTTTTAGCGTGTTTCATTTATCTTGAACTGGCATTGGAAATCCTGAACAAAAAAGAAAAATGGGAAGCATACAGAAATATGCAGAGGAATGTCAGAGAATTTTTGGATAACAATCCGGTTTGTTCTCAGGAGGAAATGAATAAGTTCCATCGAATTTTAGAATTAAAAGTTGGCGATTATGATGTTGCTCCATTACATACTTTACAGGAAGAGGAAATAAGTTCATCAGGTTACGTTCTTCACAGTCTCGAAGCCTCATTATGGTGTTTTCTGAACTCTGAAAATTATGCTGAAGCCGTTTTAAAAGCCGTCAATCTGGGAGAAGATACCGACACAACCGGAGCCATCACTGGCGGAATTGCCGGACTGTATTATGGTTTTGAAAGTATTCCGAAAGAGTGGGTTGATATTTTGGCGAGGAAAGATGATATTGGAAAATTGTGTGAGAAATTAGAAAAAATTAAATAACGAAATAAATGGAAACACATTTTAACACTATTGAGGTAACTCAAAAAATAGAAAATATATTAAATCAATTAGCAAAAAAAGATTATGTATATAACATTGGAAATAGAAAATGGACAAAATATATTATTCAAAAACTTTCAGAATTAGGGAAAAGTTATGATTTTTTGCGGTGTCCTTGTCCAGATGATTTTAATGCAGCTTGGCTATATGATTTAACTTGGTATAAAAATAATGATGAAGGTTATCTTTCTGAGATACCATTCATTATGGAATCTGAATGGAGTTATGGATATGATGATATTAGATATGATTTTGAAAAACTATTACAATCTGATGCTAAACTAAAATTGATGATTTGCTGTCATAAAAATGGAGAAGATGATATAAGATATTTTGAAGAATATTTTCCAAAAGCTATTAAAAGCTATATTCAGCAAAGTTTAAATTGTGTATATATGATAGCGGTATTAAAAGACTATGATGAATTTGAATTTAAATATTACTATTATAATGCAAATGGAGAAACAATAAATATGAAATAAAATGAACGAACAACATAAAAAAAGAATAAGCAAATATCTAAGCTTGGTGCTTAGACACAAACCCGAAGTTATCGGGCTGAATTTAGACGAAAACGGATGGGCAGATGTGGAAGAATTACAGGAAAAATGTGCAAAACAAAATCGTGCTTTCACACTGGAAGAATTGGATGAGGTAGTCGAAACCAATGATAAAAAACGCTTTATTTTAAACGAGGATAAAACCAGAATCCGAGCAAATCAGGGACATTCGATTGATATTGATCTGGCGCTGAAACCACAACAGCCACCGGAATTTCTTTACCACGGAACCGCAGAAGCCAATCTTGCATCCATTTTTGAAAAAGGAATTGAAAAGAGAAACAGACAGCATGTTCATCTAAGTCAGGACAAAGAAACCGCAACCAAAGTCGGAATGCGTCACGGAAAACCTGTTATTTTAACCATTGAAACCGGAAAAATGCACGAAGAAGGAATCGTATTCTACCTTTCCGAAAACAAAGTCTGGCTGACTGATTTTGTGGATGCCGAATATATTTCGAAATGACAGCTCAGGAATTTGATGAAGCCGTAAAAGACTTTTCTCCTGAGAAAGAGGATTTAAAAGAAAAAGTTAATGAATTATTTGGAAAAGGAGCGGGAACCGTACGTATTTTATACTTTATTGTTGAACATAAGAATTGCAGATTAGTTGAAGCAATGGAAATTGTGGAATCCTGCCCGAATTATCACAACAGATTTAAATAAATGAAAGATTGCCAATTTGAATTATACAGCTTAAAAACAGAACATTTTAATATTATAATTACCTTTTCAATAGAAGATAAAATTGTAATTTATGGATGTGAAAGTGGAGATGTTGTAAGGGAAATTACGGGCAATTTTGATTATGAGTATTATTTAACAATAAATAGATTAAATCTGATTCAGTTGAAATTAAAGAAAGGCTTAAAATCTTTTGAGGAATTGAAAGAATTCTTCATTAAAAATTTTTCGGGCGAAAACTGTATTGAAAAAGTTAAAAAATTTTGCTCTCGGAATTTTATAAGATATGAATTTACTGTTTGGAGATAAATATGAAAAGAACATTAGCAATAGGCGACATTCACGGAGGATTCAAAGCATTGACACAGGTTTTGGACAGAGCCACTGTTACAGAAAACGACACCCTGATTTTTCTCGGAGATTATGTTGATGGCTGGAGTGAATCTTCGCAGATCATTCAGTTTTTAATTGAACTTGCCGAAAAGCAGGAATGTATTTTTATCAAAGGAAATCATGATGCATGGACGGAAGACTGGCTTGCTTTCGGGAAAAGTGAAGATGTATGGCTTTTCAATGGCGGAAAAAGTACGGTAGAAAGCTATTCAGATTTCTCTTTGGAAGAACTTGAAGTTCATCTTGAATTTTTCCAGCGGATGAAAAACTATTATGTCGACGATAAAAACCGACTGTTTATTCACGCAGGATATTCGTCCATGCACGGTCCCGAAAAGGAAGTCTATTCCAGCAATTACCGTTGGGACAGAACATTGTGGGAAACAGCCGTTGCAATGGATAAAACTTTGGCGAAAGACTCAGAATTCTATCCGAAAAGGCTGCTTTTATACCATGAAATTTTCATCGGTCATACACCCACACTGCATTTGGGAAGTAAAGAACCCATCAATAAAGCGAATGTATGGAATATAGATACAGGAGCCGCATTCACCGGAGCATTAACAATCATGGATGTCGATTCCAAAGAATTCTGGCAAAGCGATCCCCTTCCGGAGCTTTATCCGAATGAAAAAGGCAGAAATAACTATACTGTTAAACCCAAAAACCGCTAAATATCTTCTCTAAATTGGGAAGATATTTTTTTATACTTAAAATCAGCGCCATCAACAAAATCAGCGGGAGCAAAATACACATTGGTAATGTCATTAACAATATAAACCGTATTTTTATGAGCGTAGTTCATAAGGAGAGTGAAAAAGCTTATTCAGAGATAGATCCTTTCTTCATGAGATTTAGCAAAGTGAATGACAATTCTGGAAAGCAACATCTTTGCTGAGTAAAACGCCTTTGCGAGCGAAGAATATTTTCAATTTTTTTTAATAAAATCTTTGCGGTCTCCGCGTTAAAAATAATAGGTTTCACAAACTTTAAGTAATTTTAAAGCCCAAAATACCACTCAATGAAACTGACATATCTTTTCCTGCTGCTTACCTCTTCATTCTTTTTTGCCCAAACTCAATTTCGGACCCCTTTTGAAAAAGGAAACGGAAATCAGACGGTTACTTATGATGAAATGAACAGCTATTATCAGAATTTAGCAAAAAATTTCAATACCATTCAGTATCTTAAAAAAGGAGAAGACGACAACGGAAAAGGAATTTATGTGGTCATTTACAACCCTTTTCGCGAAAAAGACTTTGATAAATTAAGAAAAAACAAAGCCGTTTTATTCATCAATAACGGAATTCATCCCGGCGAACCCGACGGAATCGATGCGACTATGATGCTGATGAAAAATCTGGCAACTAAGAAAATCAAAACACCGCAAAATTTCATTGTTGCAGCCGTTTCAGCGTATAATGTAAGCGGAATGCTCAATCGCGGATCATTTTCCAGAGCCAACCAGAATGGTCCGGAACAGTATGGTTTCAGAGGAAATGCCAGAAATTATGACTTGAACAGAGATTTTATTAAAGCAGATACCAAAAATGCCAGAAGTTTTCAGGAAATTTATCAGTGGCTGAAACCCGATGTTTTCATTGACAATCACGTAAGTAACGGAGCAGATTATCAATATACATTTACTTATATTTCTACTTTTAAAGAACGTCTGGGAAATATTTTGGGCGAATATTTTTACAACAATTATCAGGCTAAAAATTTAAACGACTTAAAAAAACTGGGTTACGAAAGTACGCCTTACGTTAATATTCATGGTGATATTCCGGAAGTTGGCTTTGCTTCTTTTGAAGATTCTCCGAGATATTCTACAGGATATACTTCCCTGTTCAATTCTCTGGGAACCGTTCCTGAAACACATATGCTGAAACCTTATGACAAAAGAGTGGATGCAACGTACAAATATATGTTGGTGAATCTTCAGAATTTAGATCAGGATTATCAGAAAATAAAACAACTCAGAATTGAAAATCTAAAACAGTACCAAGCCGGAAAACAGTACGGAATCCGCTGGAAAATAGATTCTGCAAAATATACCACCATGGATTTTAAAGGTTTTGAGGGAAAATACAAACCCAGTGAAATTTCCGGAAAACCGAGACTCTATTACGACAGAAGCAAACCTTTCACAAAAAACATCAGGCTGTTTACAACTGCAGTTCCTACAGGTTACATCACCATTCCGAAATATTACGTCATTCCACAGTCACAATATCGTGTTATTGAGGAATTTAAAAGAAATAGAATTCAGATGAAGACCATTCAGAAAGACAGCACGATTGCGGTGGAATCTTACAGAATAAATGATTTTAAAACCGTTAAAAATCCATATGAAGGACATTATCTGCATTTCGAAACAACCGTAGATAAAGCGGATAAAAAAATGGCTTTTTCAGCAGGAGATTACATGGTTCCAACCGATCAGGAAGGGGTAAAATACATCATTGAAACCCTTGAACCGGAAGCACTGGATTCCTTTTTCAACTGGAATTTCTTTGATGGGATTTTAGCCCAGAAAGAATATTATTCAGCCTATATTTTCGAAGATACCGCCGCAGAATTGCTGAAAAAAGATAAAGATTTAAAACAGAAATTCGAAGCCAGAAAAGCAGCCGATAAAAAGTTTGCGGATGACGGAACTGCCCAGCTCGACTGGATCTACAGAAATTCTCCTTACTTCGAAGAAAAAACATTCAGACAATATCCGGTTTACAGAATCTTATAAATTTTAAAAATTAATTTAATTCATTGATAATCAGTGTTTAAATTCCGTATTTTTCCCATGTAAAATTGTTGTTTTTACGGACAGGATTTCATTTTTATAAATCGAAATTTGGTAAACAAAACCAATAAAAACGACAATTATGGCAACCAAAAAACAATTTTTCGTTTCTCTTGAAGGCGTAGACCTTACCGACGAACAATTAAAAAACATCGACAAGGGAATTCAGAATGTAGTGCTTTCCGAACTGTCCAAAGTAGACAACACTCAGGCTTTCGGTGCACACAGAAATTTCAGAGAACTTACTAAACCCTTAAAAGTGAAAGACTGGTTTCCTTGGGGAATCATTATTTTCAAGCCGGGAATTGATATTACCAAGCAGGTTACAGACATCCATAATCAGATAAAAGCTTATGGAGGCTAGTTTTAACTCTTCAAAAAAGATGTGTCCCAGCTACGTTGGAAAAGTTGGGGCGCAGCTTTTCGGAGTCGTCAATAAAGACGGAAAAGTTCAGTTTATAACTCCGCTTACCGTCACAGAAGATTTTATTGAACAGAATAAAAATCTGGAACAGCGATTCCGTTTCACCGGAAAATGTGTGGAAAAAGGATGCGGACAATGGAACCATGAGGAATCAAGATGTTCTCTGTCTAAAAAAGTTCAGGATCTGAATTTTCCAAAAAATACTGAATTATCATTTTGTCCGATCCGTTCCCAGTGCAGATGGTTTTCTCAGGATGGCAAAGAAGCCTGCTTTTCCTGCAACGAAGTCACCCGAAATATGGAAGAATTGCTTGCTAATAATGCAGCACAATAAAAAATCCAACCATAAAATTGGCGGCATATACTTTGAATAGTTGATTATTAAGATTTTATCTGAATATCAATTTTTCAAACTTACTATGAGGAAACTTCTAACCGCAGGTATCGCCGAAATTTCAGCATTTGTTGCTGTGGTTTTTCTTTCGGGATACGGATATATTTTTAAAGCTTTAGCGATCAATTTAAAAAAAGGACCTTTTACTCCTTCAATAGACGATGAGGAAAAATTTCCTTCACGGGTTATTCACAACAGACATCCGAAACGATGGAAGAAACACATCAGTTACAATAAAAAGGAACTTTCAGCACGAGTTTTGGAAGAGTTAAAAAAGACGAGAGCATCTTCTCTTCTGATAATTCACGACGGAAAACTCCTGCACGAAGAATACTGGAAAGATCATGATGCTTCTTCTTTAATGAATTCCTTTTCTATGGCGAAAGGCGTTCTTTCAATCTTAACGGGTTGCGCGATTGATGACGGATATATTGAATCTGAAAACCAGTTGATTTCCACCGTTTTTCCACAATACCAAAACAGCCGTTTCGGAAAATATCTCACCTTTAAACATTTGATGACGATGCAGGCGGGATTGGATTGGGAAGAAGAATACCATCATCCTTTCGCAGAGAATTCCAGACAGTATTTTGTAGACGATCTTGCGGAGCAGGCTTTTGGGATAGATTTTAAAGAAATGCCGGGCGAAAAGTACGAATACCAGAGTGTTGCAGCACAATTATTGGGTCTTGCGTTAAGAGAAGCTACAGGAAAAGATCTTGCAGCCTATCTTTCAGAAAAAATATGGCAGCCTTTGGGAATGGAATCTCATGCAAAATGGAGCATAGACGAAAAAGGCGTTGAAAAAGCATTCTGCTGTATTCATGCCGTAGCAAGAGATTTTGCAAAACTCGGACAATTCATTTTGCAGAAAGGAGAGTGGGAAGGAAAACAACTCATCAGTAAAGAATATTGTGAAAAACTTTTATCGCCCACGAAAGAGAACGATGCATTTTGTTACACAATCTGGGCAGATGACGAAAATGATTATCGATGCAGGTTCTTTTACGGATTTTTAGGACAGTTCATCATTATGATTCCCGAAAAAAAGATGGTGATCGTGAAAACCGGATTTTACAACAGACTAGATGTTGATAAAAAGAAAAGACCACTTCAGGTAAAGCTTTTGGTGGAAGAACTTACAAAACTGATATAAAAAATAAGCTGCAGATTTTCTGCAGCTCATTTTTTTTGATAGTAAATTTAGAATGAATCTCTGTAGTTTAGATTCCCTGTTGCTCCCTGCGGAAGAAAAACAACTTTTCTTTTAATGCTTTTTGCTTTTTCCAGAGCTTTAAGAGCTTTTTGACGTTCAACTTCCCTGTTAAAATGAGAATTGATGTTTTCAGATTGTGCAGTTGCTTTCATATGTATATTTTTTGGTGTGTTACAGTGAGCTAATCTAAAAATATGCCGTTTTCAGGGTAAATCTTCTAATGAGGTATCAAAAACAAAAAAAATATTTTTTTTAATTTCTTTGATATTCTTGGCATAGTAGTTGAATACTAAAACGCAACTATTAAAAAATAAACAAATAAGGGATCTAAAATATTTCCCGGAGCAATTCGGGAATATTTTTTATCACTTTTTAAAGGAAAAACACCAATCACTATAAATATTAATACTTTTGACTAAATCCCCGAATCTTTCGGGGATTTTTTCATGTGATTTTATTTGATACCTTTACAAAAAAAATAGGTTGTGGGTTATATAATTAAAACAACATCAGACGGTTTGATCTATGTTAAAGCGTCGAGCGTTATCCATGTTAAAAAGCCCAATGCACTGGAAGGAGCAAAGGTTATGGGGCAGCCATTGGTAATTAATGTAAACCATATTGGCTTTTTGAGCTACAATATTGAAGGTCACGTTACTTTTTTTATGGCAAGCGGGTTTGAGATCTCAATGAAGATATTTTACGAAGAAGCAGAAGAAGCTTTTAACTGTGCAAAAGGAAATATTGAGAAAATAATCAGGTAATTTTAATCAATAAAAAAGACGTTTCAGCCGAAACGTCTTCTTTTTATCTTGGTAAGCCTCTTTTCAGGGCGATTTCTGCTCTTTTTACAGCGACTTTTTCCTTCCAGTCCATGTATTTTTTCTTGAAATTTTTCTTCATGATGTCATCAAATTTACGCTGCACCGTAAGATTCCATAAAGAATGTGCCTTCACCGCCCAGGATTTGTCCCAAGCTCTCAGGGAGATAGAAAAACTTCCGTCCAGATATTTCATCCAGTGCCACCATCCGGTTGGCATAAACAAAGTGTCTCCGTGTTCTAGATAACATTCAATACCTTCTACACCATCTAAGGCAGGGAATTTTGTAAAATCAGGATTTTCAATATCATAATCTTCCAGCGCATATGTTGCATAAGGAATCTGGTAAAGTCTCTCTTTCCATTTGTAATCGAAAAGGAGAATATGCTTTCTTCCGTTAAAGTGGGTATGGAAAATATGCGCCATATCAATATCGAAATGCAGGAACGTTACAGAGCCTTTACCTCCGAAAAACATATTGGGATATTTGTCCAGAAATCCTCCCATTAATTCTTTAGGAGAAATATAATCTTCAAGAAGTTTCGGGGCAAATTTTATCGGGTCAAAAAGGAAAATTCTAAGATCGGTAGGTTCTCTCTGGATAAGATCTATATAATCTCCGAATTTCATTTTGGCTGCAGAAGCATTAATGGGAGCTGCAGGATCTGCTTTCGAACTGTCGTACAATGGAACTTCCACATCGCCTACTACTTCTTTCATGTATTCCATAGTCCATTTCTGGTACGCTGGCCATTTTCTTGCCATGTTCTTAATGACAACAGGTTTTCTCGGCTTCAGATACTTTTCAATGAATTCTTCCTGAGTAATATCATCTACAATATCTATAGGCTTTAAATTAATTCCCATTTCTTAAAATTTAATGTTACAAAATTATTAAATAAAAATATATGTTAACAGATTTAAGCTTTTTTTAATCTATGATTCAAATCATTTTTAACTATTTAGACTAAGATAAAGTAATGCGAAATATTTCTATAAGCACAATTTTTTAAAAAAAACACCCTGCAAAAAAGAATTGCAGGGTAAAAACACAATTTGATGAATAAAAATTCATTTCTTCCTGCTAAAATAAAAAAATATTTATAACTGGTTTTTACCCTGAAGAGAATAATATAAGGGAAAAGATAGAATTTTTTCTATCTCATTCTAAAAAAAGCAATGAAAGGTATTCAATTATAAAACGCAAAATAAAATTTAATGAATTTTATTAATTTTTAAAATAAAATTTTTTTTTGTCCTGCCTAAAAAATGAGGCTTAATTTGCCGATTTTCTTATGCAATAGTTTTACATTATTATTCATAGTTTTGTGATATGACACAAATGGAAATTCGCGAAACATTTTGTGATACGATTGCAGAATGTATTTCTTTAAAGTCATAATGATGCATCATCCGAACTATACATTTATTCTAGATAAAATTGTATAGCTAGGGAAAAATTATTATTAACAATTAAAAGAAAAAATTCTATGAAAAAGAAAATTTTATTTTGCGCCATGTTCGGAATTTCCGTTATGGCGTTTGCGAGAACGATACAAGCGACATGGACTTCAACTTGTGGGATTAAGCACATTACAACATTTACTGGAGATTGGAGTCAATCTGATATGGCTTTTTGGATTGCAGAAAAAAATGCAGACGAATGTGGTAATTATCCATCAAGTGTAACCTTTAATCCTTAAATTAAATGTCTGTTTCAAATATCATTATTTGAGACAGACTTTTCAAATTATTAAACGATGAAATCAAAAAAAATATTTGTTTTACTTGCCATCTTTTTTAGTTTTTTTTCTTTTTCACAAAAGATTTCTTTTGTTCCTTCTATTAGGGTTACATACGATTCTACTTTAAATTTGGGAGAGAATTTTAAAAAAGAGCAAAGATTTGTTTTAATAGGAAATTCGCAGAATTACTATTTTGGAGCAAATCAAAATTATTTAAATGATACAGGGCAATACGAAAGTAAAGGAGTTGATCTAAGAGCAATTAGCGATTATTTTCAAGAAAGAGTTGTTGTGGAAAATGGAATAATCAATACTTTTTTAACGGTTACCGAAAATAAAATAAGATATCAGGAAACATTAAAATTACAATGGGTTCTTTATTCTGATACTAAAATAATAAACGGAATTAAATGCCAAATGGCTGCAACAAACAAATTCGGAAGACGATGGATTGCGTACTTTTCTAAAGAATATTCTCAGTCTTTAGGTCCATATAAATTTAATGGATTACCAGGTTTAATTTTTGAATTGTATGATACTCGGGATGATTATCATTTTACGGCATCTAAAGTAGAAAAGTTTGATGATGAATTTAGTTTTAATATAGGAGCATTTAAAAAATATAACAAACAAGATTACTTAAAGGCTTCTTTTAATCTCAGGTTTACTTCAGCTTCTTTGCCCGTTTTACAGGGAGAAATGAGAAAGGAATTTGATGACATTATGAAAAGAAAACAAAAAAAATATAACAATCCTCTCGAATTAAAACCTTTTGAATGATAATTTTGTCATTTAGGATTAAAAAAGTTTGCTACAAGCCTGCAATTTTTATATTTCTAAAAATGATAAAAAAAGAGCCTTAAAAACTAAGGCTCAAAACACAAATGTCAGATAAAAAACCGACTTATTTTTTCAGACTTTTTATCAGTTCTTGAATCTGAGAACTGATTACTTTTGCTGCTTCAGAATCTGTTATATTGATAATGATTCCCTGTTGAATATCTTTTTGACCAATTGAAGATTCTTTATTGTCGTAATTATTATTGACAAATTCACTTTTTGACTTTTCACCAAAAAGTTCAAGAATGCTTACCTGAAAAATTTCAGCCAGTTTCGGAATGTAATGAGACTTTATGTCTGTTGTTTCATTTTCCCAATTGGTATATGTATTTCTGTCTAATCCCAACATATCGGCAATTTCCTGTTGAGAAAGTTTTGTTTTGCTTCTCAGCTTTTTAAGATTAGTTCCTACTCCCATAGATGAAATTGTTTTTTACAAATGTATACAATTAGCCAAAGAATTAACAATAAAACACTTCAAAAATTCGGTCTTTTCATTAAATACTATTTAAGAGCACAATGCATAGAAAATTTTTCATCAGGAAAGGAACTTTACTTTAAAAAATAAATTTCAACACATCAAAAAAATATCACTATGTTTGTAGTGATAAAAAGGTTTTAACTTTTTGCTATAAATACAATCTTTATACTCGTGTAACAAAACGCTTTAACCATTAACTAATTAGGCAAATAATAAATTATGAAAAAGAGAATATCTTTATTCCTGATGATTTTTTTCTCTGTAATTGCTTTTGGACAGAAAACAGTTTCAGGGAAGATCACGGATGAAGACGGAGTGGGAATCCCGAGTGCTAGTGTAACGGTGGAAGAGCCGGGAAAAGATGCTATTCTTGCCTACGGAATTACCAACTCAAAAGGAGAATACAAAGTCACCTTCACTTCCGGAGAATCTAATGTAGACCTTAAAGTAAAGGCTTTCAACCAGCGGCCTTTAACGAAGCAGATCAGCAACAGCGATCAGACGCTCAACTTCAAAATGGAAGGCGAAGCAACGGAAATTAAAGAGGTGAAGCTTAAAACAAAAATGGTTACGGCAAGAGGAGATACCATTTCCTACGATCTTAAGGCTTTCGACAGCAAAAGCGACAGAACATTAGCCGATGTTTTGAAAAAAATGCCGGGAATTGAAGTCAATACAGACGGAACGATTCTTTATCAGGGTAACGCGATCAATAAATTCTACGTCAACGGAAAAGACTTAATGGAAGGCGGTTACGGAACCATCAACAACTCGCTTCCGAAAGATGCGGTACAGAAAGTTGAGGTACTGGAAAATCACCAGCCGGTAAAAATCTTACAGGATAAGGTTCCTTCCGATCAGGCAGCCATTAATATCAAGCTGAAGAATTCTGTGACGATGACGGGGAGAGGAGAAGTAGGAGTTGGAGGAAGCCCGCTTCTATGGAATGTAAAACTTACACCGATGTTCTTCGGACAGAAAAGTCAGTGGGTGGTTAATTACAAATCCAACAATAACGGCGAACAGGTAGAAAACGAAGGAAATATTTTATCTTTCGGAAACAGATTTGAAGGAAGAAGAATCAACGCAACCCAAAACGACTGGCTGAATGTAGAAAATGCAAGTACTCCGAATCTTCCGGTAAAAAGATATCTCATGAACAGTGTTCATTATGTATCTGCAAATTATCTTACCAATATCGATAAGAAAAAAGAATGGGAGCTGAAAGCGAATGCCAATTATACCAACAATGCGGTGGAACGAGAATCTTATAATGAACAGGATCTTTTTGCAACGCCTAAAAGACCGGCATCCACAATTTTACAGAATATCCGCAATAATTTCTATACAGACAAAGCAAAAGGAGAATTAATTTTTACTAAAAACGCTAAAAAAGGATTCTTTAAAAACACGACAAGCTTTTCTCAGTATTGGAACGCCGACAGAGGAATTGTTGACAGAACAGTAAAAGGTTCTGCAAGCAGTTATACAGCGCATGGAGATGAAGCTGTAGAATCGCCTACAACTTCTTTCCAAAACTCATTGAGTACCATTATTCCGTGGAAAGAAAAAATGGTAAATGTATTATCGTACATCAGCTACCAGACAGACAGACAGACTTTGGATGTTTCACCGTCTTCCTATCTGGCAATTCCAGGTTTTCTTCCTACATCTACATCTTTTGTAAGTCAGAATTTAAGACTTAAAACTTTTGAAGCCAACCATTCTGCAAATATTGGTTTTTCTACAAAAGGATGGACGTTTACTCCGGAAGTTGGATTTAATTTTAAATCGACTAATTTAGTTTCGAGTTTGTCAAATATTATAACAAATCCTTTTACCAGCTCAAATCCTACGCCTGCTTCGCAGTACAGTAATGATTTAAAGTATACTACAGCGACACCTTATGGAAGTTTAGGGGTGAATTATAAGAGCGATTCGTGGATGTTGTATGCTAATTTCCCGGTGAACTCGAATAATATTAAAGCAGATGATCCGATAAGACTGGTTTCCAAAGAAGTGAATAAAGTGACATTTGAACCAAGTATTTTTGCACAATATACATTTGCATCTTTCTGGAAAGCTTCCGTAAATGCTAATGTTAATAATAATTTTGGTGAAATAAACACTGCTTATTCAGGATTTTTAATGACTTCTCCAGCGGGAATCAGTGCGATGGATATTAACAATCCGATTCCTCAGAATAATAATAAATCTGCAGGAACGAGAATCGAATACAGAAATCCGTTGAATAATTTGTTCTTTAACATTAACTACAGATTTTCTGATGCAAAGAGAAACTTAATTTCCAATCCTACAATCAACGAAGCAGGATATACTATTATGCAGTATAAGGAACAGGACAATCATGTTCTGAATAATGGATATAATGTAGAAGTAGGAAAATATTTCCCGAAATTCAAAACAAATGCTTCTGTTAGCTACAGCAATAATACAGCAAAATCTGACGCTTTCCTGGATAATGCTTCCTATACGAACAAGAACAACAGCCAGTCTTTTGGAGTAAAATTCAACAACACCTATTTCAGTTGGATGAGCATTGATTATAATGCAAGTTTCTCCAGAACAAAGCAGACAAGTACGGGAGATGTAGTTTCCAATGCAGCAAGAAGAGGTTTTACCCATAATTTAGGACTTTTCTTCTATCCTATAGAAAACCACACTATTGGATTTAATTGGGATCAGGTGAATACCAATGCGGCTAATGCAAAATACAATAATGGATTCTATGATCTTTCTTATCAGTTCACATGGGCTAAAAAGAAAATCGATTTCGAATTGAAATGGATGAATATCGCAAATAAGAGGGTATTTGAAACGTATGAAATTAATGCAACAAATACCAATTACACAAGAATTCAGCTTCGGCCAAGTCAGGTCATGTTTACTGTAAAGTTCAACTTTAAATAAAATCAAAACCAGTCTTCAAAGGCTGGTTTTTTTATTTGATAAAAGAAAATTCAGAAACAAATTAAAAAAATCTGTAACAAAAATCTGAAACCGCTAACTAATTGTATAAACATTCTATTTAAAATGAAAAAACTATTTTCAATACTTCTGGTTGCATTTTTTGCATTGGTAAGTGCACAGGACAAAGACTCTAAAGAAACTGCCAACCGTTTTTTTTATGAACTTACTTTCAAGCCGAAAAGTGATTCTGCAAAGCTGGAAAAGGTAATGACAGTTTTAGATATCGTAAAAGACAGATCAATTTACAGAGATTATACGATGCTTGCTCAGGATTCTATCATGAAAGTTCAGATTGAAGCAATGCAGAAATCGGGAGTATTTAAAGATATGTCCAAGTCTATCAGAATGCCAAAATTCTCAGAAAAAGTGGTGAAAACATATCCTGATATGAAAATCCAGTATATCGAAAGAATTGCAAGCGGATTTTCTCCAATGGGAATTGCATATACGGAAACTCCGAAATTCGACTGGAAAATTTCTAACGAAAAAGAAAAAATCGGAGCCTATAATGCACAAAAAGCAACGGCTGAATTCGGAGGAAGAAAATGGACAGCTTGGTTCACTACAGAACTGCCATTTCAGGATGGTCCTTATAAGTTTTCAGGACTTCCCGGCCTGATCGTTAAAATAGAAGATGATGCAAAAAACTATTCATGGGTGCTTCAGGGAAACAGAAAAGTGCCAAACTGGGAAGAACTTTCTTATGCAGAAAAAATTTCCAACATGAGCTTAAAAGTAACCGACATGCCGAGAGAAAAATTCGAAAAAACGTTTAACGAATTCAAGAAAGACCCTTTCGCTACTGCAAGACCAATGATGACGCAGGAGATCATGTCTAAAACAATTCCGGGAATGGATGGGACAATCGGAGATATGATGAAAAAGCAGGAAAAAATGTATAAGGATTTCTTCAATGCCAACAACAATCCTATCGAGCTTACCCAGTCTGCTTCTACAGACAAAAAGAAAAAGTAACATTCATATTTACTAAATTATATTTGAATCAACCCAAATGCTATCACGCATTTGGGTTGATTTTTTTCATGATATACGTTATTTAGATTAAATTTAAATAGCGTATATTTGCAGGTACAAAAATATCGGCTTTGAAACATAAGGATTTACATAAGTTGAGCGGATTTCCCAAAAACAGACTGGGAAAAATTGTAGGGTATGATAACGACAGCCTGAAAATGCCCAATAAGATCATTGAAATGGGGCTTCTTCCGGAAACTTTCTTCAAAATTTTGTATCAGGCTCCGTTCCGCGGTCCGATGTACGTAGAATTTGGAGATGAAAAAAGCCGTATTGCTCTTCGTGAAGAAGAAGGAGATTATATTATTGTTGAAGAATTGAATTAATGCAGAGCGCTCACAAAAAACAGATCCTTTTAGTCGGAAATCCAAATGTCGGAAAATCCACGGTTTTCAATGCTTTGAGCAATAAAAAGCAAAAGACCGGAAACTATGCAGGAGTTACCGTAGCAAGCCATTCCGGAACATACAGTTACAAAAATGAAGAGGTAGAAATCATCGATCTGCCGGGTTCTTACAGCATTTATCCAAGTTCGGAAGATGAGGCTATTTTTTCTAAATTTCTTATTGATGAACAGCAAAATTATGCCGGAGTTATCTACATTCTCGAAGCGTTAAGCTTAAAAAGGGGACTGCTTTTGTTTCAGCAGATTCAGGATTTGGGAATTCCGATGATTCTGGTGGTTAATCAGATTGATCAGGCTGAAAGAAGAGGAATTACCATCAATATTGAAAAATTATCTGAGTCTTTAGGGATAAAAGTTTTTGAGACCAATGCTAAAGAACAGATCGGGATTGAGGAAATAAAAGAAGCCGTTTGCAACAATCAATTCGTAACATCCCAAAAGATCTCATTTGAAACCCCTTCCGAGCACAAAGATTTCATCAGAAAACTATCCCTTCACAAAGGATTTGAAAACGAATATAAAGCGTGGATGAGTCTTTCTCTGGGAACAGATCTGGAGAAGCTGGAATCTATTGTAGGACTCATCAACGAGCCGGACTCCAAAAGTCTGGTTCCCAAAAGGCTGCAGGTGCAGGAAACGGTAAGAAGATATCAGTTTGCAGATAAAATTCTGTCTGATGTTATTTCTAAAAAACCGCAGTTCAAAGAACTTTTAACAGAAAAATTAGACAAAATTCTGGTTCATAAATTCTGGGGATACGTCGTTTTCCTTTTGATTTTATTAATCATTTTCCAGAGTGTATTTTTCTTAGCCGAATATCCGATGAACTGGATCGACAGTTTCTTCTCATGGCTAACCGCTTTCACCTCAGAACATTTACCAGAAGGACCGCTTAATTCATTAATTTCAAACGGAATTATTCCTGGAATCGGCGGAATTGTAGTGTTTGCACCACAGATCGGAATTTTACTGTACTTCCTTTATCTTTTGGAAGATTCGGGATATATGGCGAGAGTGGTTTTCCTAATGGACCGTATTTTAAGACCTTTTGGACTGAACGGTAAAAGTATCGTTCCTTTAGTTTCAGGAACAGCGTGTGCAATTCCGGCAGTTATCTCAACGAGAAATATCGAAAATTTAAAAGAAAGGCTGCTTACCATTTTAGTAACACCTTTTATGACGTGTTCTGCGAGACTTCCGGTGTACAGCATCATTATCGGGCTTATTATTTCAGACGGAACGTTTTTAGGAATAAAATACAAAGCTTTGGTTTTAATGGGAATGTATCTGCTAGGATTTTTAGTCGCATTATTTTCCGCAGCCATTCTCAAAAGATTTATCAAAAATAAAGGGAAAACCTATCTTGTGATGGATTTACCGACCTATAAAAAACCACTTTTTGCGTATGATTTCAAAATGGTTTTAGGCAAAGTGTGGGAATTCATTACAGGGGCCGGAAAGATTATCTTCATTGTAAGCATCATCATCTGGTTTTTAAGCTATTTCGGACCCAAACAGAAACCGGATCAGTTTGTGGCAACCAATGTGGAATTGGATCATTCTTACCTTGCCAAAATGGGAAAAGGAATTGAGCCGGTAATTGCTCCTTTAGGCTATGACTGGAAAATGGGTGTCGGAATTCTGACAAGTTTTGTAGCAAGAGAAGTGTTTGTAGGAACCATGTCTACCTTGTACAGTCTTGAAGATGATGCTCCCGAAGTAAAAATAATCGATAAAATGAGACGCGACGTAAAACCGAACGGTGAGAAAGTCTTCAGCTTTGCAACCGGAGTTTCCGTGCTTTTATTTTATGCATTTGCAATGCAGTGTGTTTCTACACTCGCAGTAGTCTACAGAGAAACCAAAAGCTGGAAATGGACCGGCTTACAGGTGGCGATGATGACCGGTTTGGCATATTTTGTGTCGATGATAGTATATCAGATTTTAAAATAATGGATACTTCCTTACTTTTACAATATATCATTGTTTTACTGATCGTTGCATTCGCGTGCTACTCTTTATTCAGAATATTGAAAAAGAATTTCGCACCGAAAAAGTTCAGTTCCAAAAGAAGTAGTTGCGATAAAGACTGCGGGTGTTCGTAGAATTTTAAGTTAGCAATAATCCCATATAATCTAAGTTTCAAAAGTTAATTTTTGTATTTTTACGAGCGGAACACAAAATTTTTGTGAATGAAAAAAATTCAAGTTGATGATAAGATAATTGCTATAACATCATACAAAGACGAAGATTATATTTGTCTCACAGACATGGTTCGAGGTGAAGAAGGAAATGACCACATTCGAAACTGGATGAGAAACCGAAATACCGTTGAGTTTTTAGGAATTTGGGAACAGCTTTATAACCCTAATTTTAAAGGTGTCGAATTCGACACCTTTAAAAAAGAAGCGGGACTAAACTCGTTTAATTTAACACCTAAAAAATGGATAGAAGCTACTGATGCTATTGGTATTGTTTCAAAAAGCGGAAGACAGGGAGGAACATATGCTCACAGAGATATTGCTTTTGAATTTGGGGCATGGATTAGCCCAATGTTTAAGCTTTTATTGATAAAGGAATTTCAACGATTAAAAGAAATTGAAGCAAATCAGTTTAATTTAGAATGGGATGTAAAACGGATTTTGAGCAAAATAAATTATCACATTCATACCGATGCCGTAAAAAATCATATCATACCCTCATCAAATTATGCAAAAAACAGTGAATGGCTGGCTTATGCAGAAGAAGCCGATGTATTAAACGTCGCATTATTTGGTTACACTGCTAAACAATGGAGAGAAGCAAATCCTCAACAAACTTTGGAGGGAAAAAATATGCGCGATTTTGCAAGTATTAATGAATTAACAGTGCTTTCAAATCTGGAATCATTTAATTCAGAATTAATTAAATCTAAGTTAGACAAACAAACCAGATTTAATAATTTATATAGAATTGCAAAGCAGCAACTTGAAATATTAAATCAAAAAGATTTTATTAAATCTGTCAAGAAAATATCAGATAACACGTATCTAGATCAATAAAATTTTAGAGGATGTTTATGATAAAATGATACTAATTTATAACAGAGCGAAATATGTCACTAATAAAAAGCATTTCAGGAATCCGTGGAACCATTGGCGGAAAAGTAAACGATAATTTAACGCCGCTTGATGTGGTAAAATTTGCTTCCGCATTCGGAACCTGGCTTCAGAACAATAAAAATAAAAAAGATTTAACTCTGGTTATCGGTAGAGATGCAAGAATCTCCGGACAAATGGTTTCTTCTCTGGTAACAGCAACTTTACAGGGGCTTGGAATTAACGTAGTAGATTTAGGACTTTCCACAACACCAACTGTAGAAATTATGGTTCCCGAACTGAAAGCAGACGGAGGAATTATTCTCACCGCTTCCCACAATCCGAAACAGTGGAACGCTTTGAAATTGCTGAATGATAAAGGAGAATTCATCAGCGGAGAAAACGGAGCTGAAGTTTTGGCTTTGGCAGAAAGCGAAGATTTCAACTATGCAGAAGTGGACGATTTGGGAAAATATGAGACACGAGAAGATGCTTTTGATATTCATATTCAGCAGATTTTAGATTTGCCGATGGTAGATGCAGAAGCCATTAAAGCTAAAAATTTCAAAGTGGTTTTGGATGCGGTTAATTCTACTGGAGGAATCGCAATTCCGATGCTTTTGGATAAACTAGGCTGCGAAACGGTAAAATTATACTGTGAACCGACCGGTCATTTTCCGCACAATCCGGAACCGCTAAAAGAACATTTGGGAGATATTTGTGAGCTGGTAAAAAAAGAAGGTGCAGATTTCGGAATCGTTGTTGATCCGGATGTAGACAGATTAGCTTTAATCGATGAAAAAGGCGAAATGTTTGGCGAAGAATATACATTGGTTGCCGTTGCAGATTATTTGCTGAAAAATAAAAACGGAGTGGCAATTTCCAACCTTTCATCAAGTCGTGCTTTAAGAGATGTGGCAAACACCCACAATTCCGAATATTTTGCCAGTGCCGTAGGAGAGGTGAATGTGGTAACCTTAATGAAGGAAAAAAATGCCGTGATCGGAGGAGAAGGAAACGGAGGAATTATTTATCCGGATCTTCACTACGGAAGAGATTCTTTAGTTGGAGTTGCTTTATTTTTAACCCATTTAGCAAAAGAAAATAAAACGGTTTCCGAACTGAGAGCAGGCTATCCAAGCTATTTCATGGGTAAAAAGAAAATCGAATTAACGCCGGAAATTAATGTAGATGATATTTTATCCAAAATGGAAAAAGAATATCAGAATGAAGAAGTTTCTACAGTAGACGGTGTGAAAATTGATTTTGAAAACAACTGGGTTCACCTCAGAAAATCAAATACAGAGCCGATCATCAGAATTTATACGGAGGCAAAATCTCAGGAAGAAGCAGATAAATTAGGAGACGATATCATCGCAAAAATTAAAAGTCTGATTTAATTTGAAATAACAGCGGAGCTTTTTAGCTCCGTTTTTATGTTTAAAAATTGAAAACTTCAAAAATTATTGAAGATTTGAATCTTCGCAAAAAGCGTTCATCATTATGTTAAATTAACAATAACTCCTCCTTTTTTATCCACAATTCTTTGATGATAATGATCTTTTTACTATCTTTCAGATAGAAATTTACGAAAATAAATGTCAAAAAAATTTCGCAACTTTGCATACATTTTGAATCATAAATTTCAGAAGTAATATTAATTTAAAAAAGTTTGTCGAGGTTTGTAAGCATATTCAGACATTGGCCGACGAAGGATGTGAGTATTGGAAGAGTATTTTGGAAATGAACTTGTGAAGAAGTTCGAAGAAATGATGGAAAATAATGATGAATTCTACTTTGATACAGAAGAATTGGAAGACATTATTGTTTACTACCTGGAGCTGGGAGACTTTAATTACGCCGATATGGCGGTGAATTACGGTTTGAAGCTTCATCCCAATTCTTTGGACATTAAGATTAAAAAACTTGAAGTTCTTTTAGAATGGGAAGATTATAATGCGGCGAAAGACCTTATCGATGAGTTGAAAGGTTCTTCAATGGAAAACACAGACTTTTTGGTATGCTACGCAAAGTATTATTCGAATTTAGGAAATCCTAAAAAATCCATAGAAATTTGTAAAAAAGCATTGGAGCTGAAGGAAGAAGAAAATTTCCTCCACAACTTTATTGCGGACGAATATGTTAATTTAGGAGACCCTTTTAACGCTCTTAAACATTACAGAAAAGCACTGAAAGAAGATCCTACGGATGAATATTCGCTGGAAAACTGCATGGTGTGCTTTGCAGATCTTAATAAGAGTGAGGAAGCTATAGCCTTTCTGAATGAATATCTGGATGAATTTGCCTATTCTGAAGTAGCGTGGTTCGAGTACGGACAGTTCTACTTCAACAGAAAAAATTACGAAGAAGCAATAAAAGGATATGATTATTTGCTGGCGATCAACTCCAATTCTGTAGGTGTTTATGCCAATAAAGCAGCCTGTTATGAAGCTTTAGGGCATTATAAGAAAGCTATTGAAGTTTATGAAGAAATGCTGGAACTGGAATATACCAAAGCATTTACCTTCTATAAAATCGGGCTGTGTTATAAAGCTTTGAAGCAGCCTATCGTTGCCTTAAACTTTTTCCAGAAATCTTTAAGAGAAGATCCGCAGTTCTACCTTTCCATGATGGAGCAGTCGTATCTTTACGAGGAAATGGGCGGAATGACGGAAGCATTGCATTTTGCAAGAGAAGCAACTTATCTTAACGAAAATAACCTTGATTATCAGAAAAGATTAGCATTTCTGTTCATTGATTCAGGTAAGTTTGAGGAAAGCCTTTCATGCCTTAAAAAGCTGGTGGATGTAGAACCTTCAAGATTCTACAACTGGTACGCTTACTCAGAAGTTTTAATGCTTTTGGGAGAATATGAAGAAGCGATCATCGTTTTAAAGGAAGCTTTAAAATCGCATAACAGAGCCGAATTGTATTATCAGCTCAGCAATTGTTATTTCAATCTTAAAGATCAGGAAAAAGGTGTTGAATCTCTTCAGAATGCACTGGAGCTTGATCCTTCTTTAGTAACGGATATGCAGAAAAAGTATCCTTTCATTAAAGATGAGGTTAAAAAAGCGAAGGCAAAAGTTAAAAAGAAAAATTAGTCATTTGATTTTCTGATGACACAATAAAAATCCTGCAGAAATGTAGGATTTATTTTTTGTTTACATTAGATTTTGTTCTTAAAAAGATGAGTCCGGCAATAATAATACTTGCACCCACAAACTGTAAAACCGAAAGCTTTTCACCATCCAGAATTCCCCAGATAATCGCAACAATAGGCATCAGTAAAGTTACGGTTGATGCAAATAATGGCGTTGAAACTTTTAACAGACGGTAATTCATCATCATAGCCAATCCGGTTCCGAAAATTGATAGAAGACTTACAAAAAACAGTCCCGTCAGATTACTTTCATCAAAACTGAATGTCGAGAAAAATCCGGTAAAAGTTAAAGCAATTAACGAAGGAAAAAATAAAACAAATCCAAACACAAAAGCCGATAAAACAGTTGACGAAACTTCCATAAGCTTGGATTTCACCGTTGTTGTACTTAAAGCATAGCAAAAAGTAGCCAGAAGAAGAAGTACAATAGGAATCAGTTTAAATTTTCCGCCTTCTCCGTCTCCGCCAAAAGCCAGTAAACAGACTCCGCTGAAACTAATTAAAGTCCCGATAAGCTGTTTCTTTGTTGTTTCAAACTTCCAGATCAGAGCACCCACAATAATCACGAAAATCGGCATCATAGAATTGATAATTCCCGCAATACTGCTGCTTACTTTTGTCTCTGCAATCGGAAACAGAAACATCGGGAAAAAATTCCCCGTAAAAGCCGCTAAAATCAGCCATTTTAAATGCTTCTTGGGAAAAAGCTTGTATTTTGAAATTGCAACAGGCATCAGAATAATTCCTGCGATTAATACCCTCAAAGCTCCGACCTGATAGGGACTGAAATGCTCTAAAGATTTTTTGATCAGAATAAATGACGATCCCCAAATAATGCTGAGTACAATCAGGAGTATCCATTTTTCTTTATCTGCGTTCATTGTTTTCGTATAAAATTTTTAAAAACTCTTTTTTAGGAATCATTCTGGCTCCCAGACTTTCAAGGTGATCTGTGTGAGACTGGCAGTCAATAAGTTCGATGCTGTTCTGGTATTTTTCAGCGAAATAAATAAATCCGGCTTTGGAAGCGTTGCTCACTTTGGCAAACATGCTTTCGCCGCAGAAAACATTTCCAATCTGTAAACCATAAAAACCACCGACCAGTTCTTCATCCTGCCATACTTCAATGCTTTTTGCCAGTCCGTAATCATGAAGTCTGATGAAAACATCCATTAATTCATCCGAAAGCCATGTTCCGGTTTGTCCTTTCCGGCTAATTTCCTGACAGTTTCTGATAACCTCTCTGAAGTTTTTGTTCTCCGAAAAAGTAAAAATATTCCTGTTGAGAATTTTCCGCATTGACTTTGAGACTCTGACCTCTTTCGGAAACAATACAAATCTCGGATCGGGACACCACCAGAGAATTTCTTCATCGGGATTATACCATGGAAAAATTCCCAACTGATAGGCAAACCACACCCTGTCGATCGAAAGATCACCGCCAAAAGCAATAACGCCCTCATGTCCGTCATAAACCTGCGGATCGGGAAATGAAATTTCGTTTTCGTCTAATCGAACCATTTTCAAAAAAAATCCCACTTGATAAAGCAGGATTTGTATTTTCAGTGTTATCTATTGTATTAGAAAGGCAGATCGTCATCCTCGTCATCTGCGAAAGGATTCTCGTTAGAAACCGGGGAAGCAGACTGCGATGGTGCTGCCTGTGTAGGTTCTGAAGCATTATCAAATACTTTTTCTACTCTCCATCCTGTAATGGAATTGAAGTATTTTGTTTCGCCCTGTGGAGAAACCCATTCTCTTCCTCTGATATTGATTCCTACTTTCACATTCTCTCCTTCTCTTAAATTATCCAATAAACTGATCTTGTCAGACAAAAATTCTATGTTTATCGGTTGTGGATACTGCTCCTGCGTCAGAATCACCATTTCTCTCTTTTGGAAACCGCTCGCAAAAGTCTGAGCATCAAATATTTTCTTTACCGTTCCTTGTAATTCCATATCATATTAATTAACGCTGTAAAAGTAAGAAAATCAATCGTAATAAAGGCTACGTGAAAAAAAAAATGTAAAAATTTTAATTTTTTTTCCTGAAAAGTTTGGAGGTAAAAGAATTTATCCTATCTTTGCACCACTGAAAACGACAAAACGAAACGAGTTCTTTTAAAAAATAAGTTTTCATCATAATCAACGCGGATGTGGTGTAATTGGTAGCCACGCCAGACTTAGGATCTGGTGCCGAGAGGCGTGGGGGTTCGAGTCCCTTCATCCGCACAGTATGCGAAAATAGCTCAGCTGGTAGAGCACAACCTTGCCAAGGTTGGGGTCGCGGGTTCGAATCCCGTTTTTCGCTCCACGCCTGCCCTGGTGGTGGAACTGGTAGACACGCAGGACTTAAAATCCTGTGCCTCTTTTGGCGTGCGGGTTCAAGTCCCGCCTGGGGTACAAGCTGATTTTCAGCGGTTTAGCTCTCTTTTTAAGAGGGCTTTTTTTATGCCTAAAAATCTCGGGTACAACATTTTTTGGTTCTAACTGGTTCAAAATGATACACTTTGGTTTCTTTTCAGAAAATCAGAATTGTTGTACAAAAAAATCCTGTAACTATTTTTGATAAAAATGGAGGCTTTATACAAAAGTGAAGTGTTTTATTTTTTTATACATTTAATAATAAGAATGTATAAATTTGAATAAATGAAGGCGAGGGTCAGAAGCACAAAACAAAGAAGAATTTTTCAACTCTTTTTATTTTCTGCCTAACCGTTAATTCCAACAAACGATGAGTGAAGAAAAGAAAACAGATTACCAGCAATTTCGTGAACAATGGGTAAAAGAGCTCATGGAAAACCCGGCTGTACAGGAATACTGCAAGCCCTATCAAAAATTTTCCAAAGAAGATTTTTGTAAAGCCTATGCGAATACAAAAGCATCTGGTTTACAATGGGGCGAAATGTACCAAAGATTAAATGAGCAAAAGCAAAACGAATGGATTGATCTCGCATTCGAACATCTCTCTATCATTCAACAAAAAAAACTTTTTGACGCTCAATGTCTTTGGCGGGCCGAACAGTTGGAAATAAAAGAAGTGGAAGTTGCTTTTGACTTTAGAGCATGGGAAGAAGATGTATTGAATTGCCCTTTTATAGACGCCGTTACCGAGCAAGAAGTAGATTGGTATTGCCAGTCCCTCTTACAAAACAATGCAGAACTAGAACAAGATTGGTTTGAAGATTGGCAAGATTATGACGAGATAAAAGAAGCTTACGAGACTAATAACGAAAATCGAAACTTTCCCGAATGGTATGATTATCATAACGGGAAAACAGGCAATGGCGTCCTTCTTACTCTTCCCGATATAAAAGGAAAAAAAGAAGAATTTTATCGAAAATTGTGCAGTGAAGATGAGCAAAAGAAAAACCCTCCTTCTGCTCCTTATGTAAAAGATCCTGAATGGGAAAAACCTTATATGAATTACTTTGATACCTCTTTGCATAGAGATTTAGCCAGGCTCATAGAAGACAAACATACCCAAAGGCTTATAACAGAATATATAAAAGGGACAGAACATCATCATACCTATGAAAATGAACGGACAGATGAAAATCTGCGATATCTATCCGAGATAAAAGATGAGCTGATTCCTATAGAAGCCCACGAAGATTACCGCATCGCCTTGAGTAAGGCAGTAGAAAATTACAAACTAAAAAAAATTACTGAACATTTACCTTTAGCCTTTCAAAAATATAAAATGACCCAGCAAATAGGAATTGCACTAGGTACAGAAGAGGAAAAGGAACGCTTTAAAACCTATATGGACATAAGCAAAGTATGGAAAGAAGCTATTCTGAGAGGGAGAGAACTGAATGGAGAACCAAAAAATTTTGATTTTTAACTAAGTTTATTTCGACACACAATCTTGCACATCGATTGCAAGGAAAAACGATGAATTTTCATACCATTTTCATCTTTATTCGAAGAGAATACCTCGAGGCTTGCCTCGGGGTAGTTTATTATTGTTTCTGAAAAAGTGGGAACTTCTGTATTTCCGAATATGGGACATCAGGAGATTGTAGAAAGACTCTCCCATCTGGAAACTGTTTTCATCTGGAAAGAAGAGCATTTTGAAGAGAAGGCAAAAGAACTGGAAAAAATTGCCGGACAGTCTTTGTTTGAAAGGGGTGAATTTATGAAAGCCCTATACCGGATGATTGCAGAATATAACCCTGAAGAAGGCATCAACTGGGATACCATAGAATACTATCTGCATGAATTCTGTCTTAAAGAATAGCCTTACATGAACACGATTTCCCTTGGTTTTCCAATGGGAGATTTTTAGTTGAATAATAGATTGAAATGCAAAAATCAGAAAGAACAACATTACAATTACATTTTTCTATTTTTATTTTATCCTTGATAAAAGAATAAAATAAGGATCTGGATTACTGTGTTTTGATATATAAAGAATTCGTCTCACAACTGGTAAAGACGATCTTTTTTAATGTTTTTTTTGATTCCATGATGGAGAATAGTTTTCTTACAATGGAATCTTAATTCACATCATAAAGTTGTGAGACTGACTCTTTTTGTTTATAGCTTTTTGCTTTTACCTGATTCTGATCTTTTTCACCTAAACTACAATAATGCGCTTAATGTTTCAAAATTACTGATTGCTGTCTTTTTCAAGACTCTCCTGAATTTTCTTCCATACAATTTCTTCTCCTTCCAAAGTAACTTCCACTTTGTCTCCCTCTTTAAATTCTCCGGCAACGATTTTTTTCGCCAGGGGTCTTCTTAATCTTTCACGAATCACCCCTTTTAAAGGTCTAGCGCCGTATTTTATATCGTACCCTTCTGTAGAAAGATACTCTTTCGCTTCCTGACTGATGATGAGTTCAATATTCAGATTTTTCGCTAAATCCAACAACTCTTTTCTCAGGTGGATTTCAAATATTTTCAGGGCATTATCTTTGCTTATTGGTGCAAAAGGAATGGTTTCTGTTAATCTTCCCAAGAATTCTGGACGGAAGAAGCGGCTCATCATTTCCAATAATTTTGAAGATGGCGGGATTTCGCCCTTTCCGAATGATTCTACAATAAATTCTGAACCGATATTCGAGGTAAATAAAATAATGGCATTGGAGAAATCACCTTCTTTTCCGAGTCTGTCGTGGAGTTTTCCTTCATCCATAATTTGAAGAAATACATCAAAAACTGAAGCATGTGCTTTTTCAATTTCATCAAAAAGAACAATTGAGTAGGGTTTCTGGCGGATTTTATTCACCAAAAGCCCGCCTTCTTCATAACCGACATATCCCGGAGGAGCACCGTAAAGAAGCGCAGCAGAATGTTCTTCTTTAAATTCTGACATATCGAAACGGATGATGGCATTTTCATCTTGAAAAAGAAATTCTGCCAACGATTTTGCCAATTCAGTTTTTCCTGTTCCTGTTGGTCCTAAAAAGAAAAATGAACCGATGGGTTGTCCGGCTTTACTCAATCCGGATCGGGTTTCCAAAACCGCTTCCGAAACTATGGTAATGGCATGGTCTTGTCCTACCACACGTTTGGCAAGAACACCTTCCATATCGTTGAGTTTTTGTTTTTCCTCTTCTTTCAGTTTCCCAATCGGGATATTTGTTTTTTGAGAAATAATTAACCCCAAATCGAATTCTGTGATATGCGTTCTTTTTTCCTGAGCAATTTTTTCTGTTTTTTCAATCAGTTCCCGGGAAAATTTTAAGATTTCATCGGCATTTTCAAATTTTGGAAGTTCGTTTTCTTCTTGCTGCGCATCGGCAGTGCTGATCAGGTATTTTGTTTTTTCAATAAGGTCTTTCAACAACCAATCCGCGTGCATTTTTCGTTCTTCTTCTATATAATTATGGGTATTGTCTTCCAGATGTATGATTTTAGTCACCAAATGGTTTCTTTCCTTTAAAAAAGATTCTCCTGCCGTTTTAAGGACAGACATGGTGTGATCTATTAAATCAATTGCAGACGCGGGCAAACTTTTCTCCTTCATATAACGCTGGGAAAGACGAATGGCTTCTTTCATGGTTTGATCATCAATGGTAATTTTATGATGAATCTGATACTCTTCCAAAGTCTGTTTCAGCATTCTGAGATGAATTTCATCACTGGATTCTTCGAGTTTCAACAACTCAAACATTCCTGCCAACCCTTGTTCTTTTTCAATTTTTTTGGTGTATTCTTCGATGGTTGAAGTAGAAATAAGCGTTAAACCATTGGAAAGCTCACTTTTCAAAAGGTTGACAATGCCCGAATCGCTTCCGTGGCTTCCGAAAAGAGAATGAAATTCTTCAATAATGAGCACCGATTTGGGGATCGATTTTAATTCCTGGGCAATGTTTTTAATCCGATCTTCTATCTCGCCTTTGTATGAAGCACCTGCAATGAGTGCTCCCATATCCAGCTCAAAAATTTCCAGACCGGAAAGAATATCCGGAATTTGTTTCAATAAAACTTTCTGCACGAAACCTTCTATCAAAGCGGTTTTTCCCACCCCGTGATCACCGATAATCAGTACATTTTGTTTGCTGAAACGGCAAAGAATTTCGGTGATTTTATTGATTTCGGTATCTCTACCGACCAAAAGTTCTTTTTTGTTTTTCTTTTTTACCTGCTCTTTTTTGTTGATGCAGTATTTTTGAACAAACCCTTTATTTGTTTTTTTTGGAAGTTCTGTGGTTCCTGTTATTTCTGAAGCTCCAAAAGTGGAGATGTCTTTTAATAATTCATTTCTTGAAACCGGGAAAGTTTTCATCTGATCGAAGCTGAAGGCGACTCCGGGCGAGCTGATGGCAACCATCACGGCAAACAGTGAGATTTCTTCTTCGGCGAGTAATTCTCTCACCGAATCGGCTTCTGCGAAAATCTCGTCGATAATTTCATCGGGTTCGCAAGAATATTTATTGGGAGATTTCGGGAGTTCTTCTATTCGTACTTCTGCCCATTCTTCGAGATAAAACACATCAACTCCGAGAGCTTCCAGATGTTTTTGTAAGGACAAATCTCGGGTAAGCATGGCTTTTATAAGATGTGCTCCGGTGTAATAAGCGTTTAGGTTTTCTCTTCCTATTTTTTGTGCAATATTGATTGCTTTGGTAACTTCCTGATTATAGGTAACTTCTTCGTGATTCATCGTTTTTGTGTTTTAATTTTTTACTCTTTCATCCAGATCAGATATTTTTTGACCTTATATTGGATGTTGATATTCTGAATACAGTTTTTTTTATTTTTATTGAGCCTTAGCGCCGATATTTTAATTTTTTTACCTGTAATATTTTGACAGAACTGATCAAAAGGAACTAATTTGTCATTATTAACCACTACAGGAATGTCATATTTTCCACATAGATACTCTTTGAAATCATCTTTGGTTTTGGTCTGTGCAGCCACTTGGTTCAGCAACAGCTGAAACTGTTCATTAGAAATTTCCGGAGCCTTTTTCTCTGCAATAAGGGAGTCTTTTTTCGATTTTGTCTTTGGAGAAACCGGAATATATTGTAGCATATCTACCAAAGGATCTTTTTGAGCTTCTCCCTGCGGAAGAGAAAAAGCGGCATGAGGTTTTTCGAATTCATAAGACTTCATGTCAATTTTTTGTTTTGCACGGATGGTTTTGGGAGCTACATAAATCGTTTTCACGGCAGTATGCTCAACATCACCATTGACGATGAGGGTTATTTTTTTGTCTCCCACTGTCTTGAATTTATAAACAGGAGATTTTCCCAAAGCATCTGTTGCCGCCGTTTCTCCAAAACTCCATTCCCACGATTCCCCATCTTCTTTTTCTGCGTTAAACTGAACAGCTTCTCCTACAAATGCAACATCGGGAGCCATAATAACAGGCAAATATCCATTTTGTTGGCTGATGCTTGATATGGTTACCAGTTTTTCGTGAGTACACGATCCGTTAATGGTCAGTTTAACAATATACTGACCGGGTTTTTTATATTGGTGGAAAGTTCTCTGCCGGTTGTCCACAGTGGTGCTGTCTCCAAAATCCCACTTCCATGAAGTTGCTCCTTCCGTATTGTCATAAAACTCTACGACACGATTCACTAAGAACTCGTCTGCATGAATAATATATTTTGCGTTCTCACAATCGATATGGCGGAAGTATTGGTAAATAAAAAAGATAAGACTTAAAAGAAATACAAGACCAAAACTGAGATAGATTCTTGGGTCAATATTCGGAAGAAAGTTGAATTTTATTTTTTTCATCATGCTTTTTGTATTCATACAAATATATTCAGCATTTTAATTTCGCACAACTTTTTTCACTAAAAAGTGTTTTTTTATTCAGAAAAATTAATACATTTGTTAAAACACTTAAAAATGATGAAACGACTATGGGCCATGATTTTATATTAAAACAAGGATGATAGGCGTGACATCTGAACTATAAAATATATAGACAGATGAATAGCAAAAAAAAACAATTATTTCTTATTCTTTTTATGGGGATCGTTTTGAGTTCCTGTAACAGCAAAAAATACATTTACGAAATACCGTACCAATATTCATCGGAGGATTTTGCCACTTCGAAATCTAACGAGAAAGAAAAAACGTCTTTGGCTTATTCTGTGGTCGATGATAATCCGCAGGGATTAAACGATGATACCCTTCGTATAAAGGAAAAATACTCCATTATTATGGAAGTAATGCCTAAGGAAATCAGGGATTACAAATTGTATTCTTATCTGGATGAATGGATTGGAACCCCTTACCGGAAGCAGACACTGGAAAAACAGGTCGGCGTGGAGGCTTCATATTTCGTTCAGGCACTTTACAGTGATATTTACAAGAAAACTTTTCCTAAAACTCCGGACGGGATTTTCCGTTCCAAATCCTTACAATTATTTACAGGGCGTACTTTTTTGAAAGAAGGAGATATTTTATTCTTCCGGTATGATAAATTTCATCCTATTTCCGATGTAGGAATTTATCTTCATAATGATCGTATTCTGGCGTGTACGGCTAGAGGTTTAAATATTTATAACTTCAATGATGAATATTTTCAGTTAAGATACGTTGCAGCAGGAAGACTCAAAGAAAAGGAATAACCATGGAGCATTTAGAATACCTTTCACAACTGATCACCGGATTTAATCATGACGTAAAAGCGGAAGTGATCATCAGCGATTTGTTAAGAGCTGGTGATATTGATTCTGACCAGTATATTATTCAAAAAGACGGGCAGTTCAGTCGTGCTTACCGCTTTGATATTTTGAATACCGAGGTTGTGGATTTTGATTATGACACTACGCAGCTGCTAAAATTCATTCTTTCGAGAGACAGCATTTACGATATGCTTCCTGAAGGAGTAACGCATCAATCAAAAAACGACACACCCGGTAAAGGTGTCGATTCGATGATTAAAGAATACAGGAATCGAAAAAAGCAGCAAAAGGCGGCAAGAAATTTTTTTCAGCCTTTCGAGAACGAATACTTTAGATATGGCTTAGAGATAGAAACATTCGAAAGCGCTTTTCTTCATGAGCTCAATGGGAGTCACGCTCCCGCCATGTTCTATGACTTTTGGAACATCAGCCGGGATTTTCCACCATTTTTGGTTTCAAAGTTCATCAGATTACTGCCTTTCGCTTATAAAATTGTTGGAGACATCCCTTTGGCTGGTCAAATCCTTTCTGTATTACTGGAAGAAGAGGTAAAAATAGGAGATCGTGAATATCAGGAATATTCTGATGAGGATCAGGGAATCTTACTAGGCGAAAGCAGGTTGGGGCTGGATTTTATTACCGGAAATAGCTACGACGATTATTCCAGGCATTTGGATATTACCATAGGTCCTTTAAAAAATGCTGCCTTCACGGAATTTATCCATAAGGGAAACAAGAAAAAGTTTTTAGACATGTTTTATGAACATTTCTTTCCTATAGAAGTAGAAATAAAGACAATCATTTTGCTTCCCGAAGAAAAACAAAAATTTGAATTTGATCACCAAACCGGACCTATTTTAGGATATAACACATGTATATGAGCAAGATAAAAAAATATTTCACCAATCTTTTCGATCCGCAGCTTTTGGTCATCGTTCTCGTTGCCATTGCATTCTGCATCATACTTTCCATGATTTTCTCACAGAAAACCGCTGAGTTTAAGCAGAAATACAAATCAAAATTCTACATCTATCTGTTTTCGATGACATTTGTATATGCTATTATTTCATTATTGGGATACAACAAACTCTTTTCAGACAATCATTTATATGAATTTATTTTTTATCAAATCTGTTCATTGATTATCGGCATTATTCACTGTTATGCTTACAGAGCCTATTTTGACAAGTTTGGTTTCAAAAAAGCCGGCATGGAATATTTATTTGCTTTGCTTGCTGTATTCTTTTCGTCAGTTCCGTTTATGCTCATTTATTCATTTCTTAACGGAACGGAACTTACCTATCTTATGTTGGGGCATTTTATTGTGTTTTTTATTCCTACATTTTTGAATGATACCTTTAACAGAGCTATGGCTATTCCTCCCAAAGTGTATGTTACATGGCAGTTTCCTGAAAATTACAAAGAAGCAGCGGGGGTAAGCGATGAAGAAATGAGAGATCTGGTGGTGTTTACCTTTCTGATGGACAAAGATAAAAACGCTTCCAAATATAGTGTTTACCGGGGAAAGGGACCTACGAGAATAGACTTTGGAAGATTGTTTTACAATTTTGTAATAGATTATAACGAAAGGCATCCGGAAGAAAAAATACAGGTCGAAGACGAAAACGGATTATTTGAATGGGTGTTCTTCCTGCAACCCAAATGGTATGAAACGACCAAATATATCGATCCTAATCTGACGCTTTATATGAACGGCATTGAAGAAAACAGTGTTATTTTCTGTATGAGGACCGACCAGGTTTTAGGAGAAAATAAAGTAAACCGGAAAACAGATTTTGAATACGATCAGGAGAAGGATAATGAACGTGTAAAAGACAATTAAACCATAAACAAAATGATAGAAAAATTAAACCATTTTCCCGTAAACTGGATCGACGGGATGAAAATCAATAAAAACCACTTTTTAGAAGTACAGAATTTTGTGAGCGATTCCGTCCGGGATTCTGTGGGAATTCATACTTCAATGATAAATTATGGGTTATTGCCGGTGGCAGAGCCTATTAAGATGAATCTTATTATAGATAACCACAAATTACTAAGAATAAAAGTAGAAGAATGTCATGCCATCACGCCCAATGGTTCAAGAATAGACATCGGAACATCAGAAAGTTTGAGTTTATCCATTCCCTATCCTGAAACAGTCCGCGAACTGAAAGAGAATGAAAGTGCTGTTTTACTTGCGTGTATTTCGGTGAACCACTTTAAAAGAACACCTTATGGAGAGCCGGATCCTGAAGAAAATCCGCCTCGTTATCCTTATACTCATCCGGAATATTCTCTTAATTTAATCCCTGAAGATGAACTGAAAAGTACGATTGGTTTCGGAGCCAATTATCTGACGATTGGAAAAATATTGGTTAATGCAGGAGAATCTAAAATTGATGACCATTATATTCCGCCAAGTACAAGTGTTTCCAGTCATCAGAAATTGCAGGAACTGTACACCGAGATTGATCGTTTTTACGGACAGATTGAATTGTATTCGGTACAGATAGCCCAGAAAATTCATTCCAAAAAGCAATCTACAGATTTAGCGCTGATGATGGAAAAGATGTCCGATAAAACCTTGAACTATCTTGGAACGGAAATTAACAGGCTTCGATGGATGTCTCCCCATACACCACCGGCCAATATGCTATTATCTGTAGTTGCATTAGCAAGGGTTTTGAAGAATTTTATTGATGCCCGCAGTGGAGCAGGCAAAGAAGAGCTGCTGAATTATTTCGCGGAATGGTGCAATGTAAGCCAGGGAGATTTTGAAGTGATTTTTTCAGAAACCATCAATACCGATTACAACCACAACCAGATGGATATCGTGATTGCAAAAATTACAAGGTTTATGAAAACACTGGAAGACCTGTTTTCAATCTTAAGCAGACTGGATTACATTGGTAAAAAGCGGGACGGAAGCATCTTTGTATCTGAAAATACAGACGATAAGGAAGCCGTTATTCATGCCAAACGAAGCCGTACATTTTTGGCAGACTAGACGGTTTAAAATTCAAGGTTTAAGGTTTAATCATCAATCATTATTTATCAATTATCAATCATAAATTATGGAAGTTCTAAATAAGACACAGCGGAGGAGCGCCTATTGGTTTTTCGTATTATTTTTCATCATTACTGTCGCTGTTTTGGTTTCGGCGGTATTTTTCAATGCTTACTTTCCGTTTAAGGAAAACAGTTTGCTTAAGAAAGAAAATGTTAAAATGCAAAAAGAAATGGAGATTCAGGATAAATTTTCCTTTCAGCTGGAAAAAGTAAAAGCAGCGGTAGATTCTATGGGAATGCCGAAGCAGAATGATTTTTTCAACGAAAAACTCTCTCTTTCTATTTTGGCAGATATGTACAAACAGTTGCCGAAAGATACCCTGAAAAATAAAAATATGTACAACAATACCATTATGACGTACAAGGATTTGATTGATGCGAAAAAACAAATCAAGCAGCTTTCGGGCAATCAGGTTTTAATGGATAGTTTAAGTACCATCAATAAAACTCTGAAAGCGGAATATGACAAAATGAAAACAGATTTGGAGGTTTGCAGACAATTGTATCAGGCACAATAATATACCTATGAAATTCCATCATTTCTTTTTTTTGAATTTTCTATTCTGGGCATCTCTTTTTCGTGCTCAGAGCAAGCCTGCAGATTCTGCATCGTTTGTCCCTTTTGACTGCGAAATTACCCAGACTAAACAACGTCTGGATAAGCGTTTTTTTGCAAGCACTCCACCCATAGAGTTGAGGGTAAATAACGAAGAATTGGTGTATGTTACTTTGCAGTTTGGTAAAAGGAAAAATAAACTGTATTTGTACCTGCGGATTCTTGAAGACAATATCTGCATTAAAAAAGAAAAAAATGTGGACATTCAGTTTAAATCGGGAGAAGTCATCACCTTAAAAAACGAATATCCGATTAATTGTGAATCTTTTTTTGCCAAGCAGCTCAGAAAAAAAGAAATCGAAAAACTTTTGCAGAACGAAGTTACACAGATCAAGATGTACACGTACAAAAAGAATTTTGAGATGTATGTAAATACGCTTCACAATGCTCATATTCAGCAATCCTTAAATTGTCTGATACCGTATAAGATAAAAAAATCCGATGAAGTGAAAGTGAAAAAGAATAAGCAGGATGATAGAACTGAGAGCCAAGAAAAAAGAGTTAGAAACCAAGATCATCAACCGGCAACTGATAACCAACAACCAAAAGAACAATGAGTCCACTTCCGGAACTTAACCTTAATTTAGGTTTGACAAACAATCCCGGTTCTCCATTTTACGGAGGAAACGGAGAAGATGGCGTGGTGGTGAGAACTGATTCTGCGCTGAAAAAGCATACCATTACCTTGGTGATTTCGGATCAGGAAGCAGAGAAGATTTCACTTAAAATAAATGATAAAGAACTTGAGATACCGACGTATAAACTGACAGTAACTGATGATAAAACCGGCGAAACCAATTCCTATCAGGTTACCAGAGATACTTTAAATTTTGTGACTTCCAAAACCAGGAAAAGTTTTCTGTCATTTTTCGGGTTCAAACGTTTTGATACCACATCCTATTTGTATGAAAATATTCCTTTTGAACCACAAGTGGAATATCTGGAAAAATTTGATATTTCCAGACATCGGAAATTGTCACAAGACGCGCTTACTTATGAACTTTCCAATGGTGGACAAAGTGTTTTGTTGTATGCAGGAGATGTAAATGAATTTAAGCTGCCAAAAGGAATCTCTCAATATTTTGTGGTGGCAGATAAAGATCAGGGGAAAAGTTTTATTGGGGATATTCTATATCGGGAAAAGTTTCTAAAACTGACTCCAAAAGTAGAATTGCACATTATCAAGCGGAAAAAGATCCCTAAAAACTTTGAATATGATGACAAAGGACACATTAAGAAAGTGATTTATTTGTAAGAAGTTAAAATTATCATTCATCACCTATCAATTATTAACCATGCAGGGAGTTTATTACAAAATACCTTTCGATTTTGAAAGTCTGACCGAAAAAAAAGACGCAGAAAAAATATCATTGGAAAGTTCTATCCATCAGCATATTTTTTTACTGGCCACAACCTCTTTCGGAGAATGTAAGTTTGATGAAGCGTACGGTACCGAAATATGGGAAATGGACTTTGATATTATGAAAAGTGACAATAGTTTGAAGGAATTTATAGCCGACACTCTCAAAAAATCAGTGACTGCCTACGAAAGGAGAATCAGATTAGAAGATGTAGAAGTGACAATTAATGATCATAATCTGGGAACCTTGGGAAAAAGAAGAATGAAAAAAAGGGTTTCTATCCTGATAAAAGGAACTGTTTTGGAAACCAACCGACCGTTTATATTCAGTAACGCCTTCTTTGTAGGACCGCTTTCGTATTAAGGTAAAGAATCAGGGAATCGAAGATTCGACGAAGTCAGATAAGAACAGGGAATTCAGAATCAAAAAAGGAAGAAAAGAACAAAAATAGTCCGGTAATCATCAACTGAGAATGGACAACTAAAAATCATGAAGCAAGACCGTATCAAAGACCGTATATTAAGAAGAGCCGCAAGAATGTGGGGCTATAGCGAATTGGAAGCTGAAACCTCTTTCGATCCTATTGTCAGTTTACTGCTTTCGGCAAGTGCCGCTGAGCTGGAAAAATTAGGGTTTGAATTAGAAAGTTCCCGTTCCAGAATTATAGAAAGGGTGCTGGAAGTGATGTTTCCTGAAGAAGTTTCCGGGGTTGTTCCTGCAAGAACTTTGTTGCAGGTAAATCCACTGGAGAATAATGCAGAATTATCATTGTTTACCCGTTTTAGAACCACCAAGAGACAGCATAATATCTATAATCCTACCGAGACCAAAACTAAAGATTTATTTTTCAGTCCTACCCTTACCTCCAAATTAACCACAGGAAAGGTTCAGTATATTGCTTATGGAAATGTTCTGAACCAGATAGAAAGTTTTTTCTACGATGATATAATAGGAAAAGCAGAGAAACATATTCCATCAGGAGAAATGTGGGTGGGAATTCATTGTCCCAATGGAGAAAGTCTGGATGATCTGCAGTTTTTTGTTGATATCAATAATGCCTACCAGAAAGAACTATTCTTTTATTACATGAAGCAGGCAAAAGTATATTTCGGGAATAAAGAATATCCTTTGAAGGAAGGCTACAATGTAGAAAGCAGGCATCTGAACTTAGAGAATATCATTACCCGGAATTATTCTGATCTGGAACATATTTATCATGATGTCAATCAATATTATTTTTCTAATTTTTTCACTCTTAAAGGGAATTTGGATTTCAAAGAGATTCCTGAACATGAAGAATTGTTTACCCTTTATTTTCCGGGACATCAGGCAGGAGAAAACAAAGAGGTGATCTGGCTGAAATTTAAATTTTCGGAAGCTATCGTACCGGATATTTTACAGAATGTACGTTTTGCACTCAATTGCATTCCTGCCATAAATACGAAGCACGGAACAACGGATCATAGAATAAAGGGCAGGATGAATATTATCCCCATAGCCGTAGAAGAAGATTCATTTTTAGATTTGGATTATGTTGCTGATGAGAACGGGAAGCGTTTGGATCTAAAGAACTATGAGTCCGACAGTGAAAGTGTGTCTGTATTGCTAAGAAAAGGCGGTGTGTCGAGATTTGACCAAAGAAACGCTTCTGAGTTATTGCAGTATCTTTTGGAACTCATTAAAGATGAAACTTCCGCATTTTCGGGAATGGGGGGAGATTCGTCTGTGGAAACCTTGCGGGAACTTAATCAAAACGTTGCATCACTCCATCAAACCGCCAAAGAAAAGAACTTTGTACAAAGCACAAATCCATACCTTATCCTATCCACAGGAAACCCTGACGCCAATTTCCGGTGTTTTATATCATACTGGTCAACAGCTGCGGAAGAAGCAAATAATCTCAAGCCGGCAACAGTATGCCTGCAGGAAGGAAATGAAGTACTGAATAATACGGCAACAATGATTCAGGCATCTTTTGGAGGAAGGAGGAAATTATCTTCCCAGGATAAAATTCTGGAGTATCGAAATGCACTCCTTACCAGAGGCAGAGTGGTTACCATAGCGGATATCAAAGCCTTTGGAATGAATCATTTTAAAAGTATGATTTTGGGGATAGAAGTACAAAAAGGAACCAAAAAGGAAGTATCGTTAAAAGGAGGTTTTAGCAGAACGATCGATATTTTTCTTATAAAAAACAACGAACAAACGGAGCTGATCAGTTCTTCTGAATGGGAATATTTGCGGGAAAGTTTTCTGTTAAAACTTAAAGATTCTTCATCAAATATGTATCCCTATCGATTATTTGAAAAACAAATACGATAAACCATTGTATATTTAAAAAATATTTTTAATTTTATAAAGAAAACAAAAAACACATTGATGAAACTTCTGTCATTCTCAGCAAAGCTTGGACCTTTCTAGGGTATAAGAATTCATCTTTGATCAGCCCCAAATTATTTAAAAAACAATTTTTTAAAACAAAATATTATGCTATCAAACAAAGGAATCGGTGGAAATGAAGTTCCATTGGATGCAAATGAAGCTATTGCAGAAATCCCACAAAACAGAACCCTCTTTGCACAGAAATTAACGGCAGAAGACCCTGTAAAACCGGAATTGGTGGAAGGTCTTACTACCATTGAAAAGGTCTTTGAACACTACAAGCCCGAGGTTAAAGTAGATTTTGAAGACGCAGACGGAGCCATTAAAATGGAAAATCTGACCTTTAAAAATTTAGGAGATTTCGGAACCAAAGGAATTACAGGGCAAAGCAATTTTCTTACAGGATTGGAAACTGAAAAAGACCAGTACCAGAAGATTGTAAAACAACTGAAAACCAACAAAATTCTTAAAGCTGCATTGGAAGATCCTGACGCTAAAAAAGCCCTGCAGGACACTCTGCAATCATTAATTAAAGAATTAGAAGAAAACAAATAACCCAAACACAAATTAGATATGTCAAAACAACAGGAAATTCAACAGGTAGAAGCACCCGTTTTAGAGCAAAAGAAAGGACAGGTTTCTTTAGATAAGTCATTAGAAAAATTAGCACGATATGGAGGTTATGATCTGTTGGAAACTTCTATAGAAAACGTTCAGAATATCAATCCAGACCGAAAAGCAAGAAGAAAAATCTTCCTTACTGAAAAAGGAAAAGAAAAAGAAAGAGAAACGCTTAAAAAAACATTAGAACTTTGGGCAAGTGTAATCGGCAAAAGCGATTCTTTAACCGATATGGTAGCGCATTGTGAAGACCAAAGAAAATCTGCGGAAGATTTGTTATCCAAGAATCTTTCAAAAGCGGTAGATGTGACCAGAGAACTGGAAGCCAATTACAGAACGGTTGCGATGTTCTACAAAAATACCGAATCAGATAAAGTAAAAAATGTTACTGTGGTTAATGCCACTTTGGAGCAGTTAAAAGATCTGGATAATACCCGTTTTATTGATACCATCCATGCAGAACTTTCCGATAACTACGACCGTTTAGATTTGAAGAATAACTATGGTCTGATGGTTATTCCGGGATATTTGGGATCTAATAAAGTCGTTGAAAAATGGGCAAAGATTGCTCACGAAAATAAAGTAATGCTGGTGACGGATTTCGAGCATTTAGACGAACCGGATGATGTGATGGAAATGTTTGATCAGGCTTACCTTACCGGTGGAGAAATCTACAGATCCAATGTACTGATGACTTGTAATTGGCTGGTAGGAAGAGGACGATTTGAAGAAATTCATGAACTGGATGATTTATTTATTCCACCTTCCGGAGCTTTGGCAGGAAAGGTATACAAAACTTTGATGTCACAGGTTACTGCGGGTAAAAAATTCGGTGGGATTAATGAAGTTGACGGGGTGAGGTTTGATCTGAAGAAAAGTGAAATCGCCAATCTTGAAAATCTGGGATTAATTCCGATGGTTAACGAATACGGAAAAGTAATGGCTTTTTCTGGGAAAACCTTATTCAATGGAGATAATTTAGGGCTTCAAACATACTCTGTCGTTAGAGTGTTTGATTATGTAACCAAAGTCTTGATGGATTTCCTGAACAGAAGAGCCTTCGAGAACTTTACGGCAGTTACCCGAAAAGAAATTATGGGACAAATTGTTCGTTTCCTTGATGGAATTACAGGGCCGGGAAAACTGATTGAAAATTTTGAGATCAGGAGATTTGAACAAGATCCTGTACAGAAAGACAGAATTCATTTGGATATCCACATGAAACCTTATTTCCCTGCCAAAAACTTTCTTATTAAAATGGATGGGCATAAAGGCGATGACGGGAATGAATGGGATACAGAATACGAACAGAAATAGATTCTTCTATTTCTATTTTTATCATTTGTGTTTAAGCATGGAAGCTATTTTGCTTCTATGCTTTTTTTATGGCTGTTGTTTTCAAATCATAGGAATTTGGGCATAATATTTTTCTCAAAATATGAACAAAAATCAATTCAGATTTTGTTATCGCTTGAAGTAAATATTAATCTTTCGTAAAAGAAACTTTCTCGAAAGCATCATTTAGTGAAATATTTGTAGATTGATTTAGTCAAAAACCTAAAAAAGAAGGTTGAAAAAGATAAATTCAAAATAATTTTCAAATAAATTTTGTAGATATTTATCTACAACGTCAGATTAATTAGCGAATTTTCATTTTGCGAATAATTCAATTGTAATAATTTATTAATATTGAGAACAATAGTATTTCTTGATTATGTGAAAAATTACCAGAGAATTTCCTCAACTATAATGTGAATATATTTTTTAACTATTTGATTGTCTAAGTTTTATTTTTAAAAAGAGCATTTCAAAGTATTTGCAGGATTGAAAAATAGTTATAGATTTGTTATATAAATATTTCCACATCGTTGTGAAATTTTAGAAATATTTATAACAAACATCAGGAAATATTCCCTTATTGGTTTGATGTCAAAATAACAAATGATGAAAAAACACAGATCAGAATATATTCCATATTTGGTAGTAGTAAAAGTTAAACTTTAAATATATTTATTATGTCATTTAAAACCCTATTAGAGTACGCAGGAAAAAAGCGCAACGTACTATCTGTAGAATACGCTATGCTACAGGAAACCGACAAAACAGGAAGGCCCTCTTCCGTTACCCGTGGCGGTAAAATCTTTATTACCGTAGAGGGCACAGGCGAGACCGATCTTTTTGAATGGATGACCAATTCTTTCGAAAGAAAAGACGGAAGTGTAAAATTCATCAAAAGAGACAGCGATGCGACGCTGAAGGAACTTAAATTCAAAGAAGCTTATCTTGTAAAATACACCGAAAATTTTGACGCGTCGGGAGATAATCCATTGACGGAGACTTTTGTTCTTTCAGCGAAAGAAATTGAGCTGGGTAATGCGAAACATGTTAACGAGTGGGTGTAGTCCTTATTCGAAACACAAATCCATTAAACTTCTATAATCATTGAATTGATCTTATTGTATAGATAGAGATTTATTTTAAGTCTTTTTTCTATTTAAATTTCGTAGATCTTACGTTTCTTTGATCTCTAAGTTCATTGATACAAAGATTTTTAAAAACACAAATTCTATTCATAACAATTAAAATTTTACAATTATGTCATTTAAATCCATATTAAAAGTAGCGGGAAAAAACTACAATGTACTTAATGTAAACTACGGTTTGTTTCAGGAAACAGACGCAACGGGGAGACCGTCTACTATTACCAGAGGTGGTAAAATAGATGTTACTGTTGAAAGCACCGGCGAAACCGATTTATTTGAATGGATGACCAATTCATTCGAAAGAAAAGACGGAAGCGTGGTGTTCTACAAAAGAGATACTGAAGCTACATTGAAAGAGTTGAAATTTAAAGAAGCTTACTTGGTGAAACACAAAGAAAAGTTTGATTCAACGGGAGAAAATCCTTTAACAGAAACGTTTACCATTTCTGCAAGAGAGATCGAAATGGGAACAGGAAAGTACATCAATGAGTGGGTGTAAACCATTGAACTAAGAAAATGGGTAATACGATTTATTGCCCATTTTTTTGCTTTTTGAAATAATATTTTGAAAGAGGTAGAAACCACCAACAAAGAACCATCAACTAACAACTAAAAATTATGTCCTTTTTATCAAAACTAGAATTAGACGGCAATACCTATAATATTTTGGAGTGTAAATATAACTTCATCCAACCCGTTGACGGTACAGGGAAGCCAAAAGGAATGCCAAAAGGAGGAGATATCATCATTAAGATTGAAAGCACGGGCAATCCTGAGCTTTTAGGATGGATGTTAGATCATAATCAGGTAAAGAACGGCAAGATTATCTTTTACCGAAGAGATGCGATGAGCAAGCTTCAGGAACTGAATTTTGAAAAAGCGTTTTGTATAGAATTTACAGAATGTTTCAATGGGCTTGACAGTCAGCCTTTACAAATAGAAATGCGTTTGATCGCCAAGAAATTCAACATCAACGGAGCAATGCACGAAAAACAGTGGATGGAGTAATTGTCAATGATAAAACATCAATGATGAATGATAAAAGATGCGAGAATCAAAAGTAATCATTCATCAACCATCAAATCATCATTCATCAATAATAAAACAGTATGGAAAACCAACCATTCGATCCAGCTATTTTTGGTACATCACGCCGATTTGAAGACTGGCTAAAAGATAAAACCAACCCTTTGGTGTATTGCCTTCTCACTTTAGATGGCAAAGAATTTCTAAGAAAAAACAGCTATGAAGTTACCCTACACCAAAAAACCAACGACCACGACAGTTTTACCATCGTTGTTCCCGATGACGCTTTAGACACCTTCATGGGTTATGTAATGGAAAATTCTAAAAATTTACTCGGCAAAGAAATCGGCATTACCTATTGGCGTTTTGGCGAACCAAGACATTATTTTCGGGGTATTATTGGAAAAATAAAAAACAAAAAAGATGAAGGTGGTGGTTATGGAGACCTTTATATTACAGGGTACGCCCCAAGCATTTTACTGGAAAGCGGTAAAGACTGCCAGAGTTTTGAAGACAAAACCCTGGAACAGATTGTAAAAGAAGTAACCGAAGGATATCCGCAGGAAGCCAAAGTAGAAATTTCTTCTAATCAACTGAACCAATACAATAAAAAGCCCCTTTCTTACACCGTACAATACAAAGAATCTGACTACGAGTTTCTGCAAAGACTGGCAAAACGTCACGGCGAATATTTCTACTACACTGGCGAAAAGCTGGTTTTTGGAGGTCAGGTACAGCCTACCCTAAAGCTGGGAGAAAATAAGGATCTGATCGATGTAGAATTTGAGATGCGGATGCAGGCTCAGGAATTTACCTTAATGGGTTACGATACACAAAGCGGAGCCAAAATAGAGAAAGACAGTAGTGGTGCAAGAAGCGAATTTAAGGAAAGTCCGTTTCAGGTAATTGCCACCAATGCTTCTAAAAACGTATTTAAGAAGAAACCCAAAATGCACTTCAACCATACAGGCATCGACAAATGGTCAGAAAGTCAGTTGGAAGAAGCCGTGAGACTGGAGAAAGAAAAACGTGAGAATTTGATGCAGGTAAGAGGCAGAAGCAAAGACCCTCAACTGAAAATAGGCGGAAGAGCACAACTCTCGGACATCAACGGTAAAGCAATGGAAACCTACCGCATCATCGAAATTAAACATGTTTACGAACCGGGCGATTATTACAATGAGTTTGTAGGTATCCCCGATTTATTCAATGCATCTCCCTATATCGACACCGAAGCTGTACCGATAGGCGAAGAACAACCCGCAAGAGTAGTCGACAACAACGATCCGATGGGAATGGGAAGAGTAAGGGTACAATTTCCTTGGCAGGAAGAAAAAGGACAGAAAACACCGTGGATAAGACTCATCCAACCTCATAGTGGATCGGGCAAAGGTTTTCATTTTATCCCTGAGAATGGGGAAGAAGTATTGGTAAGCCACGAATCCCAGAATGCAGAGAAGCCTTTTGTGATGGGAACACATTATAACGGAAGCGAGACAAGCTCCTACCATACGAGTGGAAACGACAAGAAAGTTATTCATACAAGGTCAGGGACAAAGATTATTCTAAATGACGCGGAGGGAAGTGTATTCATAGAAGACCCAAGTGGGAATACTTATTTGATGGATGGTGCTGGAAATATTAATGTGAATGCGCCGAAGAATATGACGTTTACGGCGGGGGAAAACCTAAACATCAATGTGGGAATGAATATGACAACGAATGTGGGTATGAATTCCTCAGAAACAATTGGTATGAATAAAAATGTGGGGGTAGGGATGATGAGTATGAATAATGTAGGGAGTGATTTTATTACTAATGTTATTGGGAAAATGACCCATTACATAAAAGGAGATATGGAAACTTTTGCTGATAAAGAACATAAAACTGTTGCTATAAAAGGTATGGAAGTAACTAGTGAAAATAAAATAGAGCATCACGCTGAAAAGGAAGTACAAAATAATAGTGGTGAAAAATCCAAAAACTATTAATATGAGTATCGAATATTTTGTAGAAGGAAAAATAAAAACTCAGGTAAAAGGAGGTTATTCGGCATTTTCCAAAGAGAATATCATTCATAATACTATTGCTTCCGTAGAACAAAAAGGAAATAAAGAAGGGATAAAATACAACGAGGCAAAAAAAATGAATCCTAATGACAAGCCTACAAATCTTATCGATGTAAGTCTCAATCTTTTCTTTGACGGTACACAAAACAACAAAACAAATACTACTCTTGGCAAAAATTATGAAGAATCCAATCATGAAGATGATAGTTATACCAACGATTTTTCTAATGTTGCACGAGGATATGACGCTATAGATCCAAATGCGGAAAATCAAATTAGGGTTTATATTGAAGGAATAGGAACAACAGATATGGAGAGTGATACCATATTGCCCGGTGTAGGTTTAGGAACCGGAGATACAGGCGTTCCTGCAAAAGTAACGAAAGGTTGTGTAAAAGGAGCCGAAGCTTTGAAGAGTTATGCTGGAAAAAATATTCATCTTAAGGTAAATGTTTATGGTTTCAGTCGTGGTGCCACTGCAGCAAGGCATTTTGTACATATTGCTACTAACCCCTGTCTAGTTCTCAAATCGTCAGAGAAAAAAGGGATGGCACTTCCTCCACACGAAGCTGAAGGAAAACGAATTGAAGTAGATCAAGATGACGAGCTTATAACGAAGCACGGTTATTTTGGAGGCTGTTTAAGATATTGGGAGGTTATTCCACAAAAAATAACCTTTAATTTTGTTGGTCTATATGACACGGTAGCTTCCTATGGGGTGGATCATAGAGGAAAAGAAGTTTTTGGTGTTCCTGTAATAGATAATGATACAAAGCAGCTAGGTTTGGATGATGTATCCAAAGCCTATTTTGTTTTGCAAATTGCAGCTGATGATGAATTTCGTGATAATTTTGATTTAACAAATATTAAAAAATCGGGTGTAAAGGGATTAGAATTTACCTTACCCGGAGTTCATTCTGACATCGGAGGATGCTACGTTAATGGCAGTAAAGAAAGCGTTGATCTCTTTACAGAAGAAGGAAGCACGGAAAAATGTGAGAGATATAGAAAAATCCTGATAGAAGAAGGATGGTATCTTCCTGATGAAATATTCACGAGGAGGACTTCACCACATGTGCATGGTGTAGATGCCATACATATTTTAACAGGTATAAGAGAAAAACTCTATAATACGTATGATAAAGTTGCTATTAACAGTATGTTTCATTATTCAAAGCAATTTGGGGTAAAGTATGATGAAAAATCACTTAAATCTCACACAATACAAGACGTATTTTTAATGAAAGTATACAATCAGCTATTAGGATATATGAATGCGTGCAACCAGCTTAGAAGCGGATATGTGGAAGAATATAACAAAACGAACTCTTCAGGAGATTATGTTGAAAAATTAAAAACATTGCAGTATGAGGATTTTATTGATCCTAATGATCTTAAAACTTTAAGAAATCAATATCTTCATTGGTCAGCAAGCGTTACCAAATTTGGTTTAGGACCAAGAGTAGGAAAAGTAGCGAATGGAAAAGAACGAAAAAGAAATATACAGGATGGATAATATAAAATTAAAATACATTTTTCAAAATATTGTATGCTTTATATTTTGTATTCAACTAATGCAATGTCAAAAAATGAGAGATAAAAAAATGGCTTTTCAGGTGGAGATATGTTCTCCATCAACAAAGTATAGAATAGAACCGGTAGCAGATAAAATTAAAATATTGGAAGGTACTCCTGCAGGACTGCCATACGGTGGTTCTTCCGGACGATGGGGAGATTCCGGATCAACTTGGACAGAACAGTACGGAACACCTATTGGTGCAGATATCACTTATTATTCTCCCTACGAAGATGTTTTTTACAGATTGGATGTCGATTTTCCTATTGATACGATAAAAGATTATATGGAACGTGCCTATTCTAGAAAAGAAGACAAAGAAGGAGAAACTCAGGAATATAAAAGATTAGGAAGAGGGTATGAGTCAGGTGGCGGAAAAGCATACGATAGTTTTTCTACTTTAGTTTTCGGCTTTGCTCCAAAAGGGATGGTTGTGGTGTGGCTTAATTTTGGAAATACACGTATTGAACTGGGGCGTTATCAGGCAATAATTATCACTAATAAAGAGGAAATAGCTAAAGCCAAAGAAAATTATACTAAAATATATAGAGTAACTACCGAATTCAGCTACAAAACTATGAAAGAAATTGGTGGATATCCAAGCCCTCAAGAATCTTCTCAAAAATGGGATAACTATAGGATGCGTTATCAATGGCGTCCTGTGGTTTCTTCCAAAAACCCTAAATTCAGATTATTTGAAATTCTTAACTATACTTTTAATGGAGAAAAAGAAGGCGCATTAAGACCTTGGGTTTTGGATATGCCGTATAAACAGCGAGCTATTCCTCAGGAAATGGTATTTTTTTGGGAGACGGGAAAAGAAAAGTCTGAAAAATTTAACGCGAGAGCATTTTTCGATTGGGAAAAAACCAATGAAGTTTTTAAAAAAGAAACGGGTAAAATAGATATGCAGGTACAAATTTCGGATGACAATAATTCAATTGAGATTTTGCTTAATGGTAAACCTTTAGAAACTGACAGTATTCGTATTTATCAATGGGAGGGAGATTATAAGGAGAGCTATAAATAAAGTAAAAACCTTTTTTATTTCGGAAAAGGTTTTTTATTTTATGGAAAAGAACGAAAAAGAAATATACAGGATGGATAATATAAAATTAAAATACATTTTTCAAAATATTGTATGCTTTATATTTTGTATTCAACTAATGCAATGTCAAAAAATGAGAGATAAACAAATGGCTTTTCAGGTGGAGATATGTTCTCCATCAACAAAGTATAGAATAGAACCTGTAGCAGATAAAATTAAAACATTGGAAGGTACTCCTGCAGGACTGCCATACGGTGGTTCTTCCGGACGATGGGGAGATTCTGGATCAACTTGGACAGAACAGTACGGAACGCCTATTGGTGCAGATATCACGTATTATTCTCCCTACGAAGATGCTTTTTACAGATTAAATGTAGATTTCCCTGTAGATACCATAAAAGATTATATGGAGCGTGCTTATTCAGTTTGGGATGACCTTAAAGGTGAAACACAGGAATATAAAAGGCTGGGAAGAGGGTATAAAGCTTCAAATGGTACTAATTCTTACGATAGTTTTTCTACTTTAGTTTTCGGCTTTGCTCCAAAAGGGATGGTTGTGGTGTGGCTGAATTTTGGGAATACACGTATTGAACTGGGGCGTTATCAGGCAATAATTATCACTAATAAAGAGGAAATAGCTAAAGCCAAAGAAAATTATACTAAAATATATAGAGTAACTACCGAATTCAGCTACAAAACTATGAAAGAAATTGGTGGATATCCAATCCCTCAAGAAACGTCTCAAAAATGGGATAACTATAGGATACGTTATCAATGGCGTCCTGTGGTTTCTTCCAAAAACCCTAGGTTCAGATTATTTGAAATTCTTAACTATACTTTTAATGGAGAAAAAGAAGGTGCATTAAGACCTTGGGTTTTGGATATGCCGTATAAACAGCGAGCTATTCCTCAGGAAATGGTATTTTTTTGGGAGACGGGAAAAGAAAAGTCTGAAAAATTTAACGCGAGAGCATTTTTCGATTGGGAAAAAACCAATGAAGTTTTTAAAAAAGAAACGGGTAAAATAGATATGCAGGTACAAATTTCGGATGACAATAATTCAATTGAGATTTTGCTTAATGGTAAACCTTTAGAAACTGACAGTATTCGTATTTATCAATGGGAAGGAGATTATAAGGAGAGCTATAAATAAAGTAAAAACCTGTTCTATTTTTCAAAGGTTTTCATTTTATCCCTGAAATTGGCGAGGAAGTTTTGGAAAGCCACGAATCACAAAACGCTGAAAAGCCTTTTGTGATGGGACGCATTACAACGGAAGTGAAACGAGTTCATACCATACAAGTGGAAACGACAAGAAGGTGATCCACACCAGATCGGGAATCAAAATTATTCTTAATGATGCGGAAGGAAGTGTTTTCATCGAAGACCCAAGTGGGAATACTTATCTGATGGATGGTGCTGGAAATATTAATGTGAATGCACCGAATGATATAACGTTTACAGCAGGTAAAAATATGAATATCAATGTAGGACAGAATATTACGACGAATGTGGGGATGAACATTTCCGAAACTGCGGGAATGAATCACTGTAGTTTTGCAGGAGCGATGATGATGCAAAACGCAGTTGCAGATTATTCTTTGATGGCAGCGAATATAAGTGAAATTGCACAAGGTGAAAGAAAATCTAAGGCTAAGGAAATAAATGAAAGTGCCGAAAATAAAGAAGTTTCGGTGCAAGGGAATAATAATTGGCATACTCAGGGAGAATTTAATAATAGTGGGCAAAACTCTAAATCTCACTAATTATGGAAGGTGGAAAAATTACGAGAGTAGCTATCCAAAAATCCAGTACAGAGGTAGAAGGTAATTTTGAAGGGCTTTACAAAAATCTAACGATGACTGCTGGAGATAATAATGGTTTTAGGGCGAAAACAACCAACTACGGTAATCCTAAAAAAGAACCGAAAGCAGGAAAATATTTTGTAAAAGGTTGGTGGACAAACCATAAAGATGAACCCATAAAAAGGGCTATCTATGTGCAATTATTGGTTTTACAGTATTTACACGGTTGTAAGTCATTTGGATAGGTTTTAAATTTTAAGATATAAAAAAATTTGGTCAAGAATTATTATATTTAATAAATGATGAACATCAGCATCTCAACATATCAAGTGAAAAAAGGAGATACGCTTCAATCAGTTGCGGAAGAATTGGGAATTTCTGCAGAGGCATTGAAGCGATATCACAATACCTATTGTGATTTGAAAAATCTTATAGGAGTTGATTTAAAAGGAATTCAAGAAGTTATAATTCCTTCAAAAAATCAAATTGCTGAACTCAAAGAAGTTCAGAAACAACTTTCATACAGTGAAAAACTTCCTGCACTTTATTTAAACAAAACATTCTATTATCCCACATATGAAGTTACGGAAAGCATTGAAACACTGGGACAAGAAGATATAAAGATTAATTATTCCACAGCCATAAAACTCAATGAAATATCTGATAGAGGATTTATAGCAATTGTTAATAATTCGGATTTCAAAAAGAAAGGGCAATCTCCTGATGATAAAATAAGTATGCTCTCTCTTGCCTGTATGGAAAGCATCTCTCCTGTTGCATTTTTGGTTCCGGTTCAGGGAAAACTAAAAGGATTTTACGAACATAAAACTCTTGTCAAAAAATTTGAAAATAAAAGAGCAGATTTAGAAAGCTTTTTTATCGGAGATATTAATAAAGCATATTTTGATAAATTTTATTCCAATATTACAAAGGAAAATTATTTGTTGAAACAATTTTGTTCTACATTATTGTATCAGGTTTTATTCCCCGAAATGGATTGGTTTCGCAGGAAAAAAGAATGGGAAGAAGAATTTTTTATAATTCAGAATTCCTTTCCGGTAAATTGCAGATTCATTACAGAATACAATTTTGAAAATCCTGAAAATGTGGAAATTATCATTAAAGGAGAAATAAAAGAAAACTGTAGTCTTCAAGAGTTGCTTCGTGGTTTAAAGTTGGAAGAAGAAGGAGCAGAAACTCTTTCCGGTGACATAGAGTTGAAATATACCACACATAAACTAACAAAACAGCTTCAAAAAGTTGAGGCAGAAGTTATACTTTGGCACGAAGATGAGCAATACAATAAGCATACACTTTTGCTTATTGCAAAACAGGAAGAAGAAAAACCGAAGAAAAAATACAATACTCTGGTTGATAAATAAAAAACACCCAATCCGATGAAAAAATATATCGTACAAAAAGGAGATACTTTAGATTCCGTTGCAGAGCAGTTCGGGGTGAAAGATGGAAAAACGCTCCGTTCGTTTCATAATATTTATTGTCCTTTGGAGGATTTGCTGGGACACGATGTAGTTCCCGGAAAAGAAATCCTGATTCCCGAAGACCAAAAGTACCTGAAAGAAGAAGAGGAAGATGTTAATCCTATGAATGGCTATGATGATGAAGCAGAGGAAGAAGAAAATCAACCATCTGAAGAACAAGAAGAATCTAAAGAAGAAAAAAAAGAGGACAAGAAAAAAAATGATGAGAGCAGTTCCAGTGAACACGACGGTAAATATTTTGTTGTGCAGAAAGGAATGTGCCAATGCAATCAAGGATTTAAATTTCCGAAATTTAAAGTAACCAGCCACCAAAAGCACTATTGGAATGATTCAGACGGAAAAGCGGATTATCTTGCGGTAACAGAAGATGATACCCAACTAGACCCTCCTGCACAACCTTTCGGGCAATGTAAGCTGAAACCCTCTTCCGGAGGTTATCTTCCTTGTGCGTACGCTCCCGCAGGAAAATGGACTAAAACCTACGAGAAAGTAAAGGTAATGGGCAAAAGCTGTGTTACAGAACTTTCTGAATTGATGTGTGCAACGGGTGGGAAAATTACGATTTTCAAACACGGACAACAAAGTTCTACGGGAAAAAGTCAAGTAAAAAAAGCCGATGCCCGGGAACAACGTGTGTATAATCCTATAATGGATTTTGAAGAATTTCAGGAGGAAATAAATGAAAGTGACAGCGAAGCTTGGTAATTAAAAAACACAAATAAATATGAGTAAAAAAGGAGTTTTAGCAGTTTCGGGAGTCATTACTCCTATTATTGGAGAAAAATACACCTATCATATAGCAGATTGGTATCCCGATACACCAATAGCAGAAAGAAATCCTACAAAAGTAACGTGGGAATTATTTAGAAAAAGAAATAATGGAAAATTTGCCACTACCAATATTAGGAAAAAAGGAATTAGTGATTTCACCTTTGGTGAAAAATCTTTGGGCAATACCTACCGTTTGGAAGCTTATCTTCACAGACCCGAAGGAGGAGGCCTCATTATTACTCCAAAACGGGATAAAATCCCGAAGATTAATAAAGTGGAACTGTTTTATGTGGATGATTCTAAGGGTAGTACGTTCAGTTTTAGAGAAAAACTAAGAGCCAGAGCGTATTGCGTCAATATGCTGAATAAAGAATTGGTATTTACATTATGGGAAGATGATGCCAAAAACTCAGGACATAATGGAAGCAACAAACCTATAGATACAAAAAAAACGAAAGTTGATAAGAACGGTATTGCCATTACAGAGTTTATGCTCACAAAAGCCTTGATGCAGAAAGCAATGCAGGGAGAAGTAGATCCAAAACAACTGGAATTTTATGTAACGGTAGAATATTACAAAAACAAAAAACATGCTTCTGAAAATGTAAATATAAACAATCCCTTTCCACAAACACCGAAACCACACCCCAAAACTCCCACCACGCCTACAAAGCCGGCTAAACCAGCAACTATCCCAAAAGCCAAAGGTTCTCCCGCCGAACAAAAACCACCTAGCAAAAAGGAAGAAAAAGGAATTGGGGAAAGAATAATAGAGACAGGGAAAGAACTATGGGATTGGTGGGAAAGCAAAGGAACCGCTACTAAAGACCAAACACCAACAATACAGAAACCGGAAGGGAAATCTTCGGCTGTTGTAAAAGACCCGAAACAGGAGAAGAAAGAAGAGAAAGAGAAGTTAATAATCTTTCCTTTACTAGTTAAACCTGAAAATGATAAAGAAAACAAATGGGGTAAATCAAGAAATTGGACCGCAAAACAAGGCGCAAATATGACAACTTTCTTATCTAATAGATCAGGCGGAAAAAGAAAGCATGCGGCACGAGACCTATATACCAAACCACTTGAATCTGTAGTGGCAATTGCTGATGGAATAGTCTTAGATGTTAGAGTATTTTATTGTGAAACCAATCAAGTGACTATCAGACATACTCTTAAAGATGGTAGAGATTTTATAATTCGTTATGGAGAATTAGATCCTCAAAGTATTAAAGTGAAAGAAGGGGACGAAGTTGTCCAGAAACAAGAATTAGGTAAAACAGGGAAATTATTAAAAACAGTAAAAGGGAAAAAGATACCTCTTATGAAAATAGGAGAAGATGTTGTTTTTATGATTCACTTTGAACATTTTACTGGGGCACTTGGTTTTAATGTGAAAAAAAATCCTTTAAGTGATTCCTCTAAACCTTTTAATAGAAGAGCGGATTTGATAGACTCTTTAACAATACTTCAAGAAGGGTATAAAAATACTTTTGGAGACAAAGCAGATAAAAATGATAACGAAGAAAGAGTGTTTACAGAACATGATGCGAGGTTGGCTTTAATGAAAATTTATGATGTATATGGATTAGAAATGGCAAAAACTATAGAAATGATGTACCGATGGGAGTGTTCACATTTTACTTCTGGACAATATAAACATTGTGGTGCACCAGGAATGGAGGTTTCGGGAGATAAACCCGCACCTAATTATGGTTGGGATGGATCATTATATAAAACACACCCAGAATATACACCTGTAGGATTATGGGAGTCATTTGAAAATAAAGGAATGAGCGGACAAGGAGGAAATAAACAAGTGACTGATAAAAAGAAAAAATATATTAAATTCTCTTCTGTTGAGGCAGGAATGATGTATATAGCTAATTTTATTCAAAGACATAATGGTAATGTAGGTAGATGGCATGCATTAGATGATCATCCAGATGTCCAGATAAAATACGAAAAAAATATAAAAACATGTATCCCTCGAATTGTAAATAGTTTTTAAAATGAATAAAGTGAGATTTTTTTTAAGATTGAGTTTTATCACTCTATGTGTCTTGCAGTGTAAGAAATTAGATTCACAAACTCAAAAAGTAAATAATAAAACAACCAATAACTCTGAATTATCAGGAAAAAACAAAGAGCTCAGTTGTAATGATTTAGTCAAAAAAATTGTTGAATCAAGCAATTTAGAACTAAAACAATATAAAAATAATTATACTGTAAACATTGAAATCATAAAATCTGATAGTATAAACGTTCATGTATATACCGAAAATAATCTATCAGATAAGCAAAATGAGAAACAAATGGTTGAAAGTACAATAGCATGGCTCATATTTCTACCAAATGAACAAAAATTGTTAAATATCACAGCAGATCCATCTAGTCCTACAGAATTAAAGTTTGATAAAAGTATTCTGAAAAATAATGACATTTTTAAAAATTGTCAAATATCCAAAATAAATAGTAAGTCATCTTCAATTACAAGTGGTAAAATAGAAAAGAATTGCAAAAAGATCTCTGGAGAAATGATGAGTGGAGAGGAATGTATTTTAAAAAATATTCAGATCAAAAATGGTTATAATGATATAATTAAAAATAAACTTGTTGATGATTTTGACTTTCTTTTAAAAACATTACCAAAAGAAAATCAAAGTATTGAGATTAATAAAAACGGACTTATAACAATTGATTATACAATAAATCCACAAAAAATAGATATATCAATGACATATGAAGGAGGCGTTACCGAGATTATTTTAGAGCAAATGGGGGCAAATTTAAAACGCACAATACAGTACAATGCAGATTAATAAATCAATATATCAAATAAAAAAAATCTACTCAGAAATGGAATTGTTGAAATTCAAATAAAAGCTACCATAAAATTCTAAACTGTAATAACTTCTAATTCTACTGAAACAAAAACCAAATAAACCTACGACTATCCCGAAAGCCAAAGGTTCACCTGCGGAGCAGAAACCTGTAAGTAAAAAAGAGGAAAAAGGAATTGGAGAAAAAATAACAGAGATTGGAAAGGAACTCTGGGATTGGTTCGAAAGCAAGGTACTGCTACCAAAGAGAAAATGCCCACAGCACAAACACTCGATGGGAAATCTTCTGCGATTGTAAAGGAGCCACAACAGGAAAAGAAAGACGATAAAAAAGTATGTGAATGCGAGGCAAGAGTAAGGGCTTTTATGAGAATGGTGCGAGTAGGAGAAGGAACTGGAGAATTAATAAAAGCCTCTAAATATAATAAAGATACGAAAAAGAAAGAAATAATTTATATTCCTCATAATTTTCAAAATTGGATACACTACTGCATTTGATAGACATAAAATAACTGACTTAAGGACACATCCACAAATAGTATATAACAAAAAATCTTCAGCCGCCGGAGCATACAAAATAATGAGATATACTTCGTGGTGGCTAAATGGGGAAAAACTAGACAAAAAAAAAACAATAAAACAGGTGTTTATGAGGCGGATCATGACTATATAAAAAAATATAAAATTCCAGATTTCACAGCTGAATCTCAAGATAAAGTTTGTATAATATTAATGAAAGCACAACGACCAAGTTTAATTAAAAAAAATTATAACAAATAATATAGAATCAGCCATTAAAGAAGAAGGGAGCCGCATATGGGCTAGTTTACCTGAAGACAGTATCCAAAGTCATTATAAGTTGGATGGTAAATTACAACCAGCAACTCCATTGAAAACTTGTTTAGAACATTATAATAGATTTTTAAAAGAATTCGGTTATGACTGTTGTAGTGGTCAGGAAACAGATAAAGTAATTACAAGTCCAGAAAGGAAAGTTATTCATGATGATGAGCCGTCATCAAAAAAAGAATATAGCATAAATAAAGCAGTTGCAAAGCTGAATGCAAATGTAGAGTCTAAATCGCTTTCAAAATGCGCTAAATATGTAAGGATTGCAATTGAAGCTGGAGGATTATCAACGGAAGGTAGACCAATATCAGCAAAAAATTATGATAAATTTTTACCAAAATTAGGCTTTATAGAAATCAGTACTACAAATTATTCACCAATAAAAGGCGATATTTCAGTTATACAAAGTATTCCAGGGCATCCGCATGGGCATATTTGCATGTATAATGGAAGTCAATGGTTATCGGATTTTAAACAAAGAGATATGTGGCCTGGTTCTGGATATAGGAAAAATCCTCCGAGATATAATATATATAGATGGAAATAAAAATTAAATTAAATAAAATGAACATTAAAAAATTAGTTATTTTTCTCCTAATTGCTGTTTCACTTCAATCATGCAGTCAAACACCAACGAGTAAACCCAATACACAAAATGCAATTTCTAAAAATAGTAATGAGATAATAAAAGAATTAAAAAATTTTTATACTTTATATTTTATGGAGATGGAAAATACGGGTAAGACAGATGAGAAAAAACTTGATTTACTTAGACAAAAGTATATGTCTCAAAAGTTGTATGAGAAACTTAAAAATATAAATATAGATTACGATCCTGTCATAAATGGTCAGGATGTTGATTCAAATTGGAAAAAGACTCTTGCAATTAATTATATCAAAAAAAGTAATTTCTATGAGGTTTGCACAACAAGTAGTTTTGACGGTTCGAAATATTGCACATACTTAAAAGTAGAAAAAAATAAATCTGGATATAAAATTTATGATATTAAGGTTAATGATATAGCAAGTATCTTAAGTTATTCGGATACTGAAAATGATAATGAAATTGAAGATATTAATGCTAAATATTCTGCGAATGGTGAATGGAAAATAAATTGTGGAGATGGAATTGCTAGTTTAACTATTAAAGATGAGGAAGCCTCCTTAGTTGTTTTATCTAATCAAATTTACATAGAATTAGTTGAAACAAAAAGATATGATTTTGAAAAAGGAATTGCATATAAACTTAAAAATATTCCTGAGGACAGTGGGAGTTTTGGATCGAAATTACCGTGGGAAGAATACTTGAATAATCAACCTGTAATTTATATAAAAGTAATTGATGTTAATACTCTTAAATTTTATTGGTATGGATTTTATAATAATAAAACAAAAAAAAGAGAAATCAGAGACTGTGAGTTTAATCAAGAGAGTAATAGTAAGGAGGTTGTTTTAAAAAAATGTCAGGATTAGAGAATCTTCTGATGCTCCATTTGGTACATTTCAAATTTCTTCATCCCCTTTTATTATGGGTTCCTCAAGTGGAAAAAAAAGAACATCCTACGGACCTAATCCGAGATTGTCATTTGAACCTATTAAAGGTAAAGGTGATGAAGCAGATAAAAGTGGACGGTCTTTAATACGTATTCATGGAGGTCGACAAGAAACAAAAACATTTGAGCCTCGAACAAATCCTACTTTATTAAGAACACATGGGTGCATAAGAATATATGATTCAGATGCAAAAAGGTTTTATGATTGGTGGATGGAATTTAGCAAGCAAAATCCTAATATAAAACCAGGAAAATTAATAATAACAAAATGAATTTTTTATATGAATAAGTTGATTTTATTACTATGTTTTTGTTTTGCTTTCACTTCTAGTTGTCAAAAAAAATCAATAATGAAAATATTATGAATACAAATATTGCTAAAGTTAATGATAGTACTAAACTTATACACGGGATAACAATAGATAATTCTATTTTTAATAAAAATGATATAGATATTAACACCTACAAATATAATGGAATATACTTAGAAAACTTAAAATTGAAAGATCTTTTAGATAAGGATTATCGGGCAAACTTTATTAAGTATTTAAAAGATAATAAAAGTGAAGATGATGATTTTAAATCGACACTGATTTCACAACTTTTATTTATAAGAGTTGTATAACTTTCTGACACTGATTCCTTCTATCTTTTATCAGTGTTTTCAAAGGATGAATCATTATCTTATAATGGGATTGAACTTTTTCCAGAAGAATTAGTAGAGTTCTTTATAGAGAATCCATATTTTTTTGTTCAACAAGGAACTAAATATAATGATACAACTATTATTAAATATGTAATGACATTGTTAGATGAATATTTAGTAAAAGAAAATTTTTTTGAAGAAAATTTGGGAAGTATTAATTTAAACGGAGGAGAATTATTTTTAAATCCAGATAAAGAGAAGAGTTTTCGTAGTATTTCTTTCAAAAATACACTTTCAAAATTTGAAAAAATAGAATGTATATTTTCACCTAGCTTATATACCGAATGGAAAAACAAAACTATCTATTTTATAGATATCAGCCCTATTTTTGAGTATAATTTAATAGATAAATTTAACAGTTTTGAAAATAATTATTATAAACAAAATATATTACCAACCTTAAAAAAATATATTATTGCATCAAACGAAAACAGTGATCAGTTAAAAGGGGTAATAAATGACCCTGATGGGTATACAAATCTTAGAAAAGAAAAAAACACTCAATCAGAAATATTACAAAAGATAAAATCTGGGGAACGTATTGAGGTCTTGGATAATTCCGGTAACTGGTTTTTAATAAAAACCAAAGAAGGAAAACAAGGTTATGTTCATAAAAGTAGAATAAAATCCGAATAAATCTTCTTAGTATATTTTAAAGGCATTACTTTGAGTTTTAAAGAAAAACTGAGAGCCAGAGCATATTGTGTTAATATGTTCAATAAAGAACTGATATCCACTCTTTGGGAAGATGATGCAAAAGGGCAAGGACACAATGGAAGTAACAAGCCAATAGACGCCCAAAAAGCCAAAGTAGATAAAAACGGTGTTGCTGTGGTAGAATTTATGCTTACCAAAGCGCTTATGCAGAAAGCTTTGCAGGGGGAAACTGATCCGAAAAAACTGGAGTTTTATGTAACCGTAGAATATTATAAAAATAAAAAACATACTTCTGGAAATGTGGATGTAAACAATTCCTTTCCACAAACACCGAAACCACACCCCAAAACTCCCACCACACCTACAAAGCCGGCTAAACCAGCAACTATCCCAAAAGCCAAAGGTTCTCCCGCCGAACAAAAACCACCTAGCAAAAAGGAAGAAAAAGGAATTGGGGAAAGAATAATAGAGACAGGGAAAGAACTATGGGATTGGTGGGAAAGCAAAGGTACTGCTACCAAAGAGAAAACACCCACAGCACAAACACCCGATGGAAAATCTTCTGCGATTGTAAAAGGAGAAGCTGTACGACCTTCAGTTTCTAATTGTGGAGAAAAGTATTGTATTAAAAAAGGAGATAAAAGTGAATTAATCAGAGAAATTAATATACGACTTTCTGGATTTGGTGGGAATATTCCAACAGATGAATTTACTGATAGGACAGAAAAAATGATAAAACAGTTCCAAAAGGATTATATGAAAGTTCCCGAAACAGGAAAAGTCTGTGGAAATGTTTTAAAAGCAATTGATGATTTTCAAAATAAGTATATTATAAATTTTGACGATGTTAAATGTCCTTGTGGGGAAATGTAAAGGTTTTGGAAATGGTAAATTTTCTGAGCAAAAACAAAATTCAAAAATTGATGAAAAAATTAGAAAATATGAATATCCAGGTATTCATAGAAGCTTAATTTGGGCATTAAGAGCAGCAATGTTCTATACAACAGTTATTGAAAAAGATATGAAATATTCTGTTAAATGTATTTTTTCTGGTTATAGATGTCACGAAAATAACAAACAACATAAAAGAAGTTCAACCAACCACATGGGAAAAGCGTTGGACATACATTTTAATAAAAATGGAAAAAGAACACAAGTACCAAAAGAAATAGAAGAAATACGACAAAAAATCTTTGTAAAACATTTAGGAAATCAGGTAAGATGGGATGATGATGATAAATTTTCATTAGAACCAGGAGTTCCTGCATATAAAGGAGAGTTTATAGCAAGCACATGGATTCATTATGATGTAAGACAATTTGAATTAAAATATTTGAAAGATGAGTTTTTTGTAAAGAATATAAATCAAGTTAATGGAGAGAGTATTGCCGTTTTAGCAAATAAAGCAAATCCAAATATATGTAATTGTATGGGAGGAGGTATTTCTCAAAAAATGAATACTCCTGCAATAACTCAAAAAACTTCAGATAATAATTTTACTGTGGAAGATGGAAAGAGCGCACTTAAAATAATTTATGATAAGTATGGAAAAGATATGGCAATTGTAATTGAAAGGATGTATAGAGATGAAACGGGACATTTTACTTCTGGACAATATAAAGCTTGTGGAACAGGAGGAATGGAAGTTCATGGTAATGCTCCTAATTATGGTTGGGATGATTCTTTTTTTGAAGCACATCCAGAATACAAAGCAATGGGTGTTTGGAGTGCTTTTGAAAATAAAGGAATGAGCGGTAAAGGTGGTAATAAACAAGTTACTGATAGAAAAAAAGAATTTGTTATACTTCCTTCAGTATTAGCAGGAATGGAATATAAAGCTTTTTATATACAAAAGCATAATGGAAATTGGGCAAGATGGCACTCCACAGAATCTGAGGCACAAGAAACCTATAGGAAATATCTAGAGGGTATAAACCTCGATTTGTAAATGAATTTGAAAAAAATAAATAATAAAAATGAAAAAAGTATTAAATTTCTTCCTTATTTTATTTCTATTTTCTTGTAAAGGAGAACCTTTTAAAAAGGAAAATATTGATAGTATAAAAAATAATACAGAAACTGGTGTTACTACACAAAAAGACACTTTCTAATAAATTATCTGAAAATTGCTATGATTATCTAACTGAACTTGTTAGAAGTAGTAATTTCCCCTTTTCAGAATGGAAAATTGATAAAAACAAAGTAAATCTTTTAATCGATGAAGAGAATGATGATACTATATCATGTAAACTTTTTTTGATACTGATGGAACAGGCACTATTGGATGGATAAAATATCACAAAAAAGATGGTAAATTATATAATACTTCTGCGAATCTTGACAATCCTATTGAATTAAAATATGATTTAAAATGGAAAAATTTATTCGATTCTTGTTTTTATAAAGAAGAAAGTGATGACACAAAAACTAGAGTCACAAATGAAAATACGTTAGAAAAAATCTATAGTGAATGTCAAGAGCTCTCATTACCTAATAAATATGATTTTGATGCAATAAATGAAGAAAAAGGATTTAAATCTATTGATAAAGATTATTATAGTATGTTTCCAATTGAACATCAGGACAATTATAAAATGATTAAACTTCCTGTCATTAGTGATAATGTTAAACCAATTATATTGATAACTTATAATGAAAATGGGCAATCCATTTGGTATTTATTTACCTTGAATGAAAAATTTAAACCAGTATCAAATATTATTCTTTATACAAGTATAGAAACTGAAAAAGGAAATAGAACTACTACATATAGTATAATGAAAGAATATAAAATTGATATAATAGAGTCACTTATATCAAGATATAATGAAAAAATTATTAATAAAAAGAGTTATTCAATTTCTAAAGAAGGACTTATAAAACCCAATGAATGATGAGTAAACTCGAAAATCAATAAAATTATTTTGTTGGATGTCAATGGTCATAAAATAACCCAACCCTTAAGCTATAGAGATGCCTTAACCGCCAAAGCTGAATGTACGGATATGGAAAGTGAGGTTTTGCAGTTTACCCTTTAGGAAGACGATACACATAATCCTGTTAAATCCAATTGTTCGATTGCCAACACTTCTTCTTGGGTTAAACCAATTTTAATGGATTCTGGAAATTTAATCTGAATTTATATCTTTACCAAAAGGATAATTCTTATTATCAATAATTCCTTCTTTAACCGCTGAATTGTAAATCGTTCTAATCACAATCAAATGGTTCATAATCGTTCAGTCAGAAATTTCTCTTTCGGCTTTTAGATAGGATTGATAGGCTTTCAATAAAGGAACGTCAATTTGCTCAATAGGAAACTTTTTGCATTTCAAAAATTCTCTAAAATGAGTAACCCTTGGTTTTTCTGCCGAGAGTTGGTTATACTTTTTTAGTCTTTCCAAGTTAGCAAGATATTCTTCAGCAATAGCAAAGAAGTCGTTTCCTTTTATTAATGATTCTTTTTCGGATGGCTTTTACCGAAACATTTTTATCCGAAGCGTCCATTTCAATTAACTTTCCTCCTGCATCGGTAATTCTTTTAATGATAAGGTTGTTAAGACGTACAGCATTGGATGAGATTTTCTCACTTTTTTATGTTTCTCGTCCCAGTCTTCGATTTTGATGTAATATCCCAGAGCAACAAAGGTGGATTTTCGTTCTTTAGTTATCCGAATATAGATTGGATATTCTCCTTTTGCATTCGGTTTTTTTCGTAAAATAGCGGTAATTGATGACATAATAAAATGTTTAATATACTGCTAAGTTAGCTATAAGGTACTGCTAAGTTAGCTATAAGGAAGGGCACAGGCAACTTAACCCTAGGGAAATTAGAGCTAAATTTTCTTAAATTATGGGTACAACATAGGTACAACAAATGGCGCTTTCTTACGGTTTATATTGGTTTATTATGAAACACTAAATCAACGAAAAATCCCCAAAATAAGCCAGTGTACGATATTTAGAACCAATCTTCATAGGACTTAAAATCCTGTGCCTCTTTTGGCGTGCGGGTTCAAGTCCCGCCTGGGTTACAGGCTGATAATCAGTGGTTTAGCTCTCTTTTTAAGAGGGCTTTTTTATGGCCAAAAATCTCGGATATAATATATCCAATATCATAGGTGTTAAATTTTCTTTTTCCGCTTTGTTGTTATTTCCTTTTATTCTTTATTTGCAGAATTCTATTGAGCTAAAAAATTATAAAGATCAGGTCTAAATGTGATCCTTTTATTAAAATTTGAAATTGATACAATTGCGGAAGCAGGTGTATCAGGTGATTATTAAAACGTTTTAAGGGCTGAATAAAATAATTTTCATTAAATAATAACCATAAAAACATATAAACGATGAGTACTGAAAATACAGATAATCAAATAAATAGATCAACGGTTCTTGATGAAGAAACGCAGAAAATTGAGGAAATCTTAGGAATAAAACCGGAAGACTACTTAAAATATAACTTACTTCAATATTTACATCTCAAAGACGTCGATATTGAGGATTTTTCAAAGTTTTTACCATACCTCGTTAAAGTAACAAAAGTAAAACTTACCAACTGTACCATTGCCAATTTTTCTGAATTGTTAAAAATAGAGAGTTGTTCCAGTTTCACTCTGGATAATGTGACTTTCAGAAACAATGAGTGTAATGTAACCACAGGATTTCCTTATGAAATCCGATTTTCAAATATGACCTTTGATGCAGGTTGTTTTAACAGTTTTCATATATCGTCATCCGGTAAAGGATATAAGCATCTTTTCATTACAAACTGTCATATTGATAATATTCAGGAAATCAGCACTATAAAAGGGCTTTATTCATTACATCTCGACAACATAACTTTTACTTGTAACCCTAGCAAGGTAAAAGAAAAATCAATCTACATGATCCATATTTTCAACTCCAAGTTTGAAGATATTTCTTTTATACCATTTAAAAAATCAGTTACAGATATTGAGTTTAAAAACTGTAGAATCGGAAGTTTTAACGGAATTTCAGAGTTTGAAAAACTTGAAGAAATTGAAATGACTACCGATACGGTTGTTGAGAACAAAGAAGAATTAGAAAACCCATTCAATAAAGAAATTACCTGTCATTTCAGTAAGGCGGAAAAACCATTTCGTTTAAAAAATGCAGTCTCACTCAGAAATTATATTAATGAATTAAGCTTTACCTATTTTAAAGTGAAAAAAATAAAGGATCTTGAAAATTTTGAAATGGTTAAAACTCTTTCATTTGATAAATCTGAATTTTATGTCGATGCTTTTCTGCCTATTGCCAATCAGATTCAAAAAGTGAAGATGAGAGATTCTGAGATTAAAAAACATAACTATTTCAGGTCTTTCGTTAATTTGAAGAGTTTTGAATCACTCTGTTTCTCAAGAGAGAGTAAAGAGATAAAAAATTTCTCAAAATTACTTCTGTTAAAAGATCAGCTGACGAGTCTGGATTTTTATGAAGACGAAGAAATGGATAAAAAAGCTCCAGATTATCATATCGGACAATTTACTTCACTGGAAACCTTAAAATTGGGTTATGAAATTTCTGCGAAAACGGGAAAATCTATTATGCAGTTGAAAAAATTGAAAAAGCTAAAAATAAGCACTGTAAAAACCAAACAGACCTTCGATTTGGGACATCTGAAAAAGTTGGAATTTTTAATTTTTAATTCAAGGACAAAGTTTATCGGATTTGAAAATTTAAAACGTTTAAAATCTCTCAAGATCATTAATGATAAAAAGTTCGATCTCAGAACACTTCCCAAAATAGAATCTTTAAAAAGGCTGAATTTGTATGGAAATCACTCTAAAATGAAAGGGTTTAGCCGTTTTCCCAATTTGGAATTTCTTAGCCTTCAAGGAGCCGGTAAGGTGAATTTAAAACCTTTGAAAAAGCTAAAGGTTCTGGATTTGTATAACAGTAACATCAAAGACTTTTCTTCCTTTGCAACCATGCCATTTCTGGAAAAATTAGATTTATCGCGTATTCAGAATAATATTGACTTGAAGGAAATGTATAAGTTCCCGAATTTGAAATGGCTAGGATTTTTAGAAAATGAAGAACTGGATGATATTTCCGGTTTGGAGCCTTTAAAAAAGCTGGAGCGTCTGGATTTATATAAAACCAACGTTACAGATGTGAAAGTTCTGAACACTTTACCGAATTTAGAAGAAGTGAATTTAGCAGTAAAAAATTACAAACTGGATCTTAAAGCACAATTGGATCGTCCCGAAATAGCGGCTTATTATGCATTGCCAAGTGTTATGTTTTTTATCTGGAAAGAAGATGAATTTGGAATTTAAATGATCCGTAAGAAGCAAAGTAAGATTAATATTTAAACAGAATAACCACTCAAAATGAAAGAAAATCATCAAACAGATAAAACATCAGAAGCTTATAAAAGATTAAAAGAAATTTTAGGGGAAGAACCTTGGGAAGATTATGCAAGATCAAGAATAGATCTCAAAAATTTAACAATTGACGATTTTTCTATCATCTTGCCGTGGATCAGGAATGTAGGAAGATTGTATGTCAGCGATTCTACCATTTCCAATTTTTCAGAATTATTGAAGTTGGAGAATTGTTATTCTTTTCATTTGGATAATGTGACGTTCACAAACAATGACTGTGAGGTAACGAGAGACTTTCCAAGTGAAATTCATTTTTCTAATATGAATTTTGATGCAAGCGGGCTGAATTGCTTTCCTACATCAGTTAGTAAAGGACACCATAGCTTTTCTATTGAAAACTGTCATATTGAAAACATTCAGGAGATAAGCAATATAGAAGGAATTTCTGTATTATATCTTGATAAAATAACCTTCACCTATCATCCAAGAAAAATAAAAGAAAAATCAATTTACAGGATTAGCATTTCCGACTCGCAGTTTAAAGATATTTCTTTTATACCCTTTAAAAAATCGGTGGGGGATATTGATTTTGTAAACTGCCGTATAGGAAATTTTGAAGGAATTTCTGAGCTTAAGGAGCTTGAAGAAATTGGATTCGATAATGATACGATAGTTGAAGACATAAGGAAATTGGAAAATCCTTTTAATAAAAAAATTACCTGTTTTGTTTTCGTGAAAGATAAAAAGCAGCTCGATCTAAAAAATGTATTAGGGATCAGAAATTATATTAATCATATACATTTTACCAATTTTAAAGGAAAAAAAATTGATAATCTGGAAAAATTTGAAAGGTTGCATCATCTCACATTTGATAAATCTAAGTTTTATGTGGATGCATTTTTATCCATTGCAAAACAAATCCAGAGCGTAGAGGTTAGAGATTCAGCGATTAAAAAACATAGTTATTTTAAGCATTTTCCTAATTTGACAAGTTTTGAATTAAACGGTTTTGGAAAAGATAGTAAAGATACCCGAATTTTTTCAAAACTGTTTCCTCTAAAAAAACAGCTGAAAGAGCTGGAGTTTTATGAATCTCAGGATAAACCCACAAACTATCCCATCGAAAAATTTACAGGACTGGAATCTTTAAAAATAGGTTACAATATTTCGTTACAGACTGTGGAATCTATTCTTACTTTTAAAAAATTAAAAAAATTAGAAATAAGGATAGAAAAAACAAAGAAGATTATCGATTTGGAAGATCTGAAAAACTTGGAGTTTTTAAATATCTACAGTGAATCAAATTTATATTGTACGGGATTTGAACATTTAAAACGTTTAAAATCTTTGGAGATAAGCAGTGACGGGAAATGTGACATTAATATGCTTCCAAAAATGAAATCACTGAAAAGATTGAGTTTTTACAGTCATGAAGATTGTGCGGTGAAAGGGCTGAGCCAGTTTCCTAATTTGGAATTTCTGAAGCTTGAACACATAAAGAAGCTGCAATTAAAAACCCTGAAAAAGCTGAAAGTTTTGGATTTGAGAAATAGTGCAATTAAGAATTTGTCTTCCATTGAAACTTTACCATCCCTTGAAAAACTAGATTTATCTTCTCTTCAGAATAAAATTGATCTGAAAGAAATCTGGAAATTTCCCAATTTGAAATGGTTAACATTATTGGAAAGCTATGAGGTAAATGATATTTCAGGATTAGAAGCATTAAAAAAATTAGAGCGCTTGGATTTATACCAAACAAAAGTTACAGACGTAAAGGTGCTGAATACTTTGCCTAATTTAAGGGAAGTCAATTTATTAGTGAATAATTCCAAAGAACTTAATCTTGAATCACAATTGAATCGTCCTGAAATTGCCATTTACTGTGGATTACCAAGCGTAAATTTATGGATTTGGGAGAAAGATGAATTTGGGATTTAAAAACGAAAACGATTCTCCATTTTCATTATTCAGATTAATTTTAATTTCTTAAATAACGATAAAAATATTAAAAACATAATATGATGGAAGCCAACGTGGTACAGCTTATAATTTCTCTTAGAAATGAATTTGCAGGCATACATTATGCTCGCTATTTTGAAGATAACGAAAATAATAGAATTTCCCATTTTCTGCAGAAAGTGCATGATTCGGGAGAGTCCTTACAAGGAGAAGAAAAAATACTGTACGAAATTCTCGTCAGTACTTTTGCTCTTGATTATTTCAACGCAAGTTTTTCAGGAGAAGATCTTACCAATATAGATTCTCAGGATCTGTCTCAAATTGAAACATGGACTGTACTCGACTTTAAAAACTATATATCCGAAAGTTTCAGAAAAAACGACCTGAAAAAAGAATCTCTTAAAAAGATTTCAATTGAAAAATACAGTCCGCTTTTCAGAGGTTATGAGGAAGATATTGCTTATTATAAAACTTTGCAGGACTGGTATTTAATGAGAAAAATTAATTTTCTCTCAGCCGATGTTTTTTTTACGAAGAACGAACTGAAAGAAAATGAAAATAAGATTCTTACAATTTATGATGTATTGATTAATGAAAATGAGGGCAATTCGAAGTTGTATTTTATGCATGAAAAATTGCTCTATCTCTGTTCGTTAGATAAAGAATTGAATAAACTGCAACAGTTGCAAACTATTCTGAAATCTGATATTGACGGAGATTACAAAGTTTTAATGATGCGGGACATCATGACAATATACAGGAATGATGATAAATCCAGAGAAGCTCTTGAAATTGCAGATCAGGCAAAAAAACAGTTTCCCAATTCCCCGTTTTTAAAGGAAATTCAATATAAAGAAGATTTAATGACCTGCCCTGAATTGGGACTGAATTTCGAAAAACAGGTACAAAGTAATACGCCGATCCATATAGTGGCAGAATATCGCAATACTTCTGATTTTATTCTGAATATTTATGAAGTGAAAGGAGGGTTTAAATCTTTTATTAAGTATACAGAAGATTATCGTTCAGAAGAAAAACTTTACCATGAAATTGAAAAAATACTCATAAGAAAAGAACATTATACACTTCCTCACTGTGAAATTTATGAAGAGATGAAAACTTCTCTGGAGATTAAACCTTTACCTCCTGGATTATATGTTGCAGAATTTTCTTCAAAAGATTTAGCTGAAAGCAATTCAGTCAAAAACTATTTTTTCACAGTATCCGATTATAAAATAATTTATCATCATAAAGATGGAAATGATTTTCCGGAATCATTCAGGTTGGTAAGCAGTGAAAATGGAAAGCCGATTTCTCATGAGGAACTTGTTTTTTTCGAATATCTTCGAGATCAGGATTTGGTAAAGCTGAATGCAAAAACAGATGATTTAGGTATTTTTAAAATTCCGTCAGATGCAAATAATTCATATAGAAAATATCTTGTCCATCATCCAAAAACTAATGATTTTCAAATTCTGGATGTATGGGGAAGAAAATTTTCAGAAGATCAAAAAAAAGATGTTTTTAATAAAACGATACCGCAGATTTTTACCGACCGTGCGATTTACCGACCGGGACAGACCGTTTATTTTAAGGTAATTAATACTAAAATAGAAAACGAAACTGAATCGGCTGTTGCAGGATTAAAACAAAAAATAGCTTTAACCGATGGAAACGAAGAGGAAATTTCTACACAGGAATTTACGACCAATGAATTCGGTTCTTATCATGGAAGCTTTGTTCTCCCTAAAGGAAAACTAAACGGAACCTTTGCTTTAATGATTGAGGACGGAGCAGACTGTTTTCATACTTTTCTTGTAGAGGAATATAAAAGACCAAAATTTGAGATTACTTTTGATCCCGTAAAGGGAGAATATCAATATGGACAGACGCTAGAACTCAATGGAAAAGCAATATCATTTTCAGGTGTTCCCCTCCGTAATATAGTTGTAAATTATGAAATTACAGAGAATGATATCCGCTGGAAATTTTTTAGTCATTATTCAAACGATTATAGTCATGAAAATTCTATACTTGGAAACGTCGAAACCGATGAGAACGGAGAATTCACGATTTCTGTAACTTTTGAAGAAAATACATATTTAAAAGGTCTTCAGGTAGACTGTTTTAAAATTGAAGCGTCTGTTACGGATATCAATGGAGAAACACAGTCGGCTTCTGTTGAAATAAATGTGGCTTCAGTTCCTTATTACATCAAAGCCGAAGAAATTAAAGATGCTTTTACAGACGAAAATATAAAAATTAATATTGAAACAAAAAATTATAATAATCAGGATGTTGAAAAGCCATATCATCTAAAACTTTCCAAACTGAAGTCGCCAGACAGGATTTTTAGAAAGATGTTTGAAGATAAAATTCAGAATTTATCACAATTTTCTAAAGAAGAGTTTATAGCCAAGTTTCCGCATGACTATTTTGATGAAGAAGAATATGAGGAAGAGATACAAATAGAAAAAGTGATTCTCGATAAAATCTATGATCCAAAAACATCTAACCGACAATTGGCAGCCAATTTAGATTTAGGAAAATTAGAAGTCGGGAGATATGAGTTGAAACTTTATGATAGTCAGAATAAAGAGTTGATCAAAACATCTCAGCGCTTTAATGTTTGGGATAAAAATTCCTTAAAAGAAGAAAGGGTATTTTTGAATGTTGTAGATCCAAAGAAGGAATTTTTAAGGGGTGAAAAAGCCAATATCTACGTATATTCTGCAATTCCGGATGCTTTGGTATATATCTTTTTACAGGACTGTCTGGGAAACACCACAATTGAAATAAAACAATTAAAAAATGGCGTATTAAACTACATTGTTGAAGTTCCTAAAAATAAAAATATTTCAGAAATTAATGTTCAGTTTCAGATCATTGCTTACAATGAAGTACAGCATAGTGAGATTACTCTTAAAATAAAAGAAAGCGAAAATCCTCTTATTATTGAAACAACAACTTTCAGAGATAATATTGAACCGGGATCTAAAGAAAGATGGACAGTCAAAATCACTGAAAATAATAAAAAGGCTTCGACTGCGTTCAGCTTGACAGCAGAAATCTTGGCAACAATGTATGACAGATCTTTAGATCAGTTTTCTATAAATACTTTTGAATGGAAAAGGCATTATGTTCCGTATTATGCAGTAATGTCTTACAAAGTTAAATATAATCTTAGTGCGAGATTTGCTTCAAAAGAGGTTCCTTATGTAAGATCTTTTTCAATAGAACCGCCATGCTTCAATTGGTATGAGGGAGATATTCCTGAAGGGTTAACATTTGTAGGCGGATCGTCTGGTTATTCCGGAGATGCGGTTTTGAATGAGTTTGAAAGACCAAAATTACATTATAAAATTGCGAAAGGCGATGAAAAAGAAAGAGGAATTTTTGTTGGAGAAATCCTCAGCGATTTACCCCAAGTTTCCATCCGCCAAAACCTCAACGAAACCGCGTTTTTCTACCCGGATTTGAGAACCGATTCCGAAGGCAATGTAAGTTTTGAATTCACTTCTCCGGAAGCACTGACAAAATGGAAACTGATGTTTTTGGCGCATACAAAAGATGCAAAAGCAGGAACACTGGAAAAAGAAGTCGTAACGCAGAAAGAATTTTCGGTAACGCCAAACTACCCGAGATTTTTAAGAGAAGGGGATGAGCTGAATTTCCAGTCCAAACTATCGAACTTAACGAGCAAAAAATTAAACGGTTCGGCAGGTTTGCAGATTCTGGATGCGTTCACCAATGAAGATATTTCGTCTCAGTTTGGGTTAAATTCAGGCATTCAGAACTTTGATCTGAATGAAAATGGAAATTCAGCTTTGACATGGAAAATAAAAGTTCCAAACAATGTTTCATCCATTATTTTAAAAGTCGTTGCAAAAGCCGGACAATATTCCGATGGAGAACAGAAAGCCATCGCGGTTTTACCCAACAGAATACTCGTAACCGATGCGGTTCCTGTTTTTGTAAAAGAAGGTGAAACCAAAACTTTTGAACTCGAAAACCTTAAAAATGCGACTTCCACCACGATTTCTAATGTTTCAAACACGCTGGAATTAACAACAAATCCAATCTGGGAAATTATGTTTGCGCTTCCAAGCCTTAAAAATGACCAGAACAATTCTGCAGATGTAATCTTTAACAAATGGTTTGCCGATGTTTTGGCATCAGAAATCTTTAAAGCCAATCCGAAGCTGAAAACGGTTTTCGAAGAATACCAGAATAAAGGATTATTGAATTCCAATCTTGAAAAAAATCAGGAACTGAAACAGTTGCTTCTGGAAGAAACACCGTGGGTTCTGGAAAGCAAAAATGAAGAAGAACAAATGTCGAAACTGGCTTTGCTGTTCGATGTCAATTCAATGAAAAACTCCATTCAACAGGATTGGGAAGATTTAGAGAAACTACAGAATCCGGATGGAGGATTTTCGTGGTATAAAGGTTATCCGAGTTCATATTCCACATCATTGTACATTCTTAAAAATTTAGGAAAAATCAATGTCTGGCTGAAAGATAACGTAAAAGATTACCAAAGTTCTGAACAGAATGAAATGGTGGCGAACCTTATCAAATACGTAGATAATGAAATTGAAAAATACACTTCGACTTCGCTCAGTGCGGGAAAAGAAAATGTAATCAATAACTGGACTTTAGACTATCTCGACACCCGAAATTACTGGGAAAAGCAGTATCCGTTAAAAGGAAAAGGAGCCACTTTAAAATCCTTGGTAAAACAGAAAGTAAAAACGATGAAAATTACAGATTTTACCTTCTTCGGACTGCATCGTGCCGCTTTACTGATGAATGATTATGGTTTAAAAGAGGTTTCAGATAAATTATTAAATTATTTAAAAGAAACTTCCGTAGATTCAAAAACGCAGGGCGCGTACTGGAAACAGAATCTTGATGACTGGGGCTGGTTCAGCTCGAAAGTGGTGAATCATGCAGGAGCATTGGAAGCATTTAACAAATTAAAACCCAACGATCAGAAATTCATTGAAGATTTGAAAATCTGGCTGATTACTCAGAAAGAAGTGAATTCATGGGGGAACTCAAGAGGAACTTCAGAAGTTATTTTTACGATTTTAAATTCAGGAAAATCATGGACGACCGCGGAAAGTGATAAAGCAACCATTATTTGGGGCGGAAAAGAGCTTCAGCCGCAAACTCAGGCAACGGGTTATATAAAATCTACGGTAAAATCTGATATTTTGGATAAAAATTTAGCCACCGTTACCATCACAAAACCGGGTGCAGGAATTGTTCAGGGAGGTTTGTTCTGGCAATATTACGAAGATCTGGATAAGATCAAATCCTCTGAAAATTACCTGTCCATAACCAAAGAACTGTACAGAAAAATAAAAACGGTAAATGGGGAAGAATTGCAGAAAATCACTTCTGAAACTCCGTTAAAAGTGGGCGATAAAGTGACGGTACGAATGATTTTAAATACTGACCGACCGATGGAATTCATCCACATCAAAGACATGAGAGCAGCAGGATTTGAGCCTTTGGATGTACTTTCAGGGTATCAGTGGAAGAATGGTTTGGGCTATTATCAGTCGACCAAAGATTCTTCCACGAATTTCTATATTGAACAGATGCCGAAAGGGAAATATGTTTTTGAGTACGATTACGTTGCCAATGCATCCGGAATATTCTCAAACGGAATTACCACGATCCAGAATTATTACGCGCCACAGATGAATGCGCATACGAAAGGAAGTAATGTGATGATTTCGGAATGATTTGTTTACAAATGATAAAACGGTAAAAATGATATTTTAAAAGGTGTTTTTGTTCTGCTCAGATTTTTAACAATTGAGACATTTATTATAAAACCTGTTTAAACAGATCCTTGATTATGAAATAATTTTTCGGAGCATTAGTAATAATATATTGATATTACTTTAATATTCAATTTATAACCGAGCAATACTTTTGTCAAAAATAATTAAACTGAAATTATGATGAGAAAAAGTACAGTATTGGTTTTATTAGCTTCATCTGTTGCAGCCTCTGTTTTTTTTGCTTGTAAAGATGATGATAACACAACATCTCCTGACGAAACAATAGAATTCAAAAACCGGTCGGTTACTCCGTCTTTTGTTAAAATGGGATCTGATTTTTCAGGAGTAGGGGTTTACACTTTGGTAAGTAGTGAAGATGTTATTCCAAATTCCGGAAATATGGTTTATGGTGGAGCTCCTGACGGTCAGGGTTTCATTAAAAATCCAGATGGAAGTGGTTACATAATGGTGACTAATCACGAAAATACGTGGGCGGTATCCAGATTGTATTTAGACAAAAAACTAAACATTACCAAAGGTGAATATATTGTAAATTCTGATGGTGGTGGATTCAGACTTTGTTCTGCTTCTATGGCTACTCCGGAAATTCATGGTTTTGGTCCAATGTTTTTAACGGCAGGTGAGTCTAATGTGAATGCAATGTGCCATGCAATTGATCCTTTAGCTGCCGCAATGCCATCAAACAATACAAGAACGAAGCCAGCTATGGGAAAAATGAGTGCTGAGAACTATGTCCCTCTAACGAAAAATGCTTACCCCGGAAAAACGGTGGTTATTGTTGGCGAAGATGCTTCCAACGGACAGGTTTACTTATATGTTTCCAACACAGTCGGAGACTTGGATAATGGTAAGTTATATGTTTTAAGAAGAACAGATTTGAACCAGATTGAAACTTCAATGACATGGAATAACAATTACCCTGTAGAGTTTGTAGAGGTACCCAATGCCAAAAACTTAACAGGTACTGAAATTGAAAACCTAAATTCAAGTCTTAAATCGATACAGTTTGCCCGTGTGGAAGATTTGGATTACCGAAAAGGTTCAGCTACTAACAACAGAGAGATTTATTTCACAGCTACCGGTGTAAGTGGTTCTACCGAGAAAACATATATGGGAAGAGTGTATCAGTTAAAACTGGATGCCAATGATCCACTTAAAGGAACGCTAAAAATTATTGCGAACGGGGATGTTTCACCTTCCGGAGCTAACGTAAAAGGTACTGATATTATTAATCCGGATAACCTGTGTGTTACAGAGAATTATGTATATATTCAGGAAGATGGAGACTCTTATTGGCCGGAAGCAACGCATAATTCATTGATATGGCAGTATAATATTGCAACAGGAACCAAAAAAGTATTCATGGATATGAGACACAGAGATGCGGATATGTTAGGAACTAAGTATAATCCGGCAAGTGATACCAAATATGGTCTTTGGGAACACGGTGCCATGGTTGATATTTCTGATGTAGTAGGAGTTCCCGGCACGTTTACCATCAATGTACATGCACACTCTTGGGTAGAAGGAGATAAATTTTTAAATCCTAGTAAAGCGATTTCAGTTCAGCCTTATAAAGCCGGAGGACAAACGCTTATCCTGAAAAATGTACCCAGATAAAATATCATTTATTTTTTAGAAAAACTTTCGCTTATTTAAATTGAGCGAAAGTTTTTTATTTATACTAACAAAAGTAAAACAATGCTTAGAACAATAATTATACTGCTATTTTTAGCTACTGTTTTTTCATGTACAGATAAAGGACACCAGACTTTTGAGAACAAATTAAGAACAACTGTTTTAAAAAAGATAGATACACTAAGTAATACTTTAACAGAATTGGAAGGCACGAGAAGTCAAAAAGAACTCATTTTAAACTTTAAAAAAGCAAGGAAAGAATACAAAGAAATAGAACCCTTTGTAGAGTACTATTTTCAAGGTCTTTCAAGAAGAATAAACGGTCCCGCTCTACCAGAAATCAAAACAGATGATAATATTGTAAACGATGCAGCGGGTTTTCAGGTAATAGAAGAAATAATTTTCAATGATCCCACAAACAGAAACGAACTAAAAAAGCAGATTAATATTTTAAAGACAGATTTAAAATTTGTTCATCAGAGTTTTAAAGATTTACCCATTCAGAATCATCATTTTTACGAATTGATGCAACATCAAATCATTAGAATTGCAACCTTGGGAGTCACAGGTTTTGATTCTCCCGTAGCATTTAATTCTATGAATGAAGCCAAAGATGGCATTAAAGGAATAGAAGAGTTTTATACTTTGTATTGTGAAACCAATAAACAGGAAATAAATCCCCGTTTAATTGAATCCTTTGAAAAAGCGGAGCAATACATTAATAAGAACAATGACTTTAATACTTTTAACAGACTGGAATTTATAAAAAATCATTTAATGCCTATGAGTGTTGCTTTTGAACGTGAATTTAAAACTATTATTGAACAGACTCCACATTTCAAAGACAATAAAGTATTTTATGGCCATTTATCCGATTTAATGCAGGGAAAAAAACTCAATCCTGATGCATTTTCCCCATATGCAGCATCAAAATCAACTGTGGAAAAAACAGCATTGGGAAAAATATTGTTTAATGATGTGAATTTATCACGAAACAATAAAATGAGCTGCGCAACCTGTCATAATGCGGAATATGCTTTTACAGACGGCAAAAAGACCTCGGTAGTTAATATTCATAGCAATAACATCAGGCGGAATTCACCAACATTGCTATATTCATCATTTCAAAAATCATTTTTTTATGATATGCGTTCGCAAGATTTGGAAAACCAAATTGAAAGTGTCATGAAAAACCCGGATGAGTTTAATCTTTCTCCAAAAGAAATTAAAGATAAAATTACAACGAACAAAAATTTAGTTCAGTTATTTACAAAAGCCTTTCCCGATAAAAAAGAAATAACGCCCTATGAAATTAGAAATGCTATTGCTTCTTATGTGAGAAGTTTAATGCCTTTTAGTGCCAAAATAGATCGATATTTTTCAGGCAAAGCAACACTTACGGAAAGCGAAGAAAACGGATTTAATTTATTTGCCGGTAAAGCCAAATGTGCAACCTGTCATTTTATTCCTGTTTATAACGGAACTGTTCCACCCTGGTTTAACAACTCCGAATCTGAAGTTATCGGTGTTCCGGAAAATATCGCATGGAAAAATGCGGCTATTGATGATGACGAAGGGAGATATGGATTAAATAAAATTGAACAACTCCAATTTTCTTTTAAAACTCCAACCGTAAGAAATGTTGAAAAAACGTCACCTTACATGCACAATGGAGTATATAAAACATTGGAAGAAGTGATAGAATTTTACAGATTAGGTGGCGGAAATGGTATTGGAATGAAGCTGAAATATCAGACTTTGCCTTTTGAAAATTTGAAATTAACTGAAAAAGAAAAGCAGGACATCATAAGTTTTTTAAGAACATTATCTGATGAAAAAAAATAGAGTAATGCGTTTAAATTCTTTTATCTAATATCATGTATCTCTTGGCAAGGGTTCAAGTGCTGTATGACGAACTAAAACCATCTGTAATTAATTTTACGGACGGGTTTTTATTTTTTCTTTGAATTATGATATTCTGCTTCTCGATTTTTTTAAATCATTAAGATGCTCCGGAAAAAATAAAATTTTGCAGATAATATTTGGTGAAACTGTAATTTTTAATATATTTGAAAAAGATAGATCCTTGCTTTTCTTTTTTTAAGAAATGATGATGTTTCGTCATCACTGTAAAATTGCTTAGCTTACGGCACTACATACTATCTTTAATGGGGAAAATGGTACTAGTGGGTACCTTTTCAGTTCATTTTCCGGGAAAATAAAGGTACCCACTAGTACCATTTTCTGGGAGTTGATAGATATAGTCCTTGGAAAATACGAAGGTTTATCCAAACAAGCCCTATAAACGATAGGGCTTTTTATTTATAAAAAACACAACCATGTCACAAAACTTGAGCAGGCAACAAATTTATGACCGTATAAAAGCTTCTTCCAAAGACAGCTATATTTTAGAAGAAATGAAAAGGCTTGGATTCTGGCAGGAAACTTCTACGCCCTCCTTGCCTGAGCAGCTTATCCAAAAAGAGGTCGTTTTACAAAAAGAACTGCAGGAACTACTTGCGAAAGACCGGAAATATGGCAATCAGGAAGCTATGCTTCGCGAAATGCGTAAAAAGCGGATGCAGGAAGCAAAAGCTAAAAGGGAAGTAACCAAGCAGAAAAACGAAAAAAAACGTCAGGAAAAATCTGATCGCTGGAAAGAATTACAGCAGGAGCAGATTATCTATCTAGGTGAAAATGTTTCCAAAGGGCTTCATCAAATGCAGTCTCATACAGAAAAACTGCATCAGTTTTCACTTCCTGTTTTCGAAAATATATTAGATTTTAGTCATAAGTCGGGATTTAGTCTTTCTCAGATCAGATATCTTGCTTTTAACAGAAACGTTTCTCAAAAATCGCATTATCATACGTTTGAAATTTCAAAAAAATCGGGAGGAAAAAGAAAAATATCTGCTCCCAAAACAAATTTGAAATTATTTCAGCAATGGATTTTAGAAAATATTTTAAATAAAATACCGGTAGGTGATGTTGTTCATGGCTTCACAGCTAAAAAATCTATAGTTACCAATGCGCAGCCCCATCTTGGGAAAGATATTGTAATTAATATTGATCTGAAGGATTTTTTTCCTTCTATATGCTATAAAAGGGTAAAAGGTCTGTTTTCAAAATTCGGATATTCGGAACAGTTGTCAACTGTCTTTGCATTAGTCTGTACGCAGGCTCATGCGGAAGAGGTTTTGCTGGATGAGGTTAAGTATTTTGTTCAGAAAGGAGAGCGGTTTCTACCTCAGGGTTCTCCGGCAAGTCCTGCCATAAGTAATATTATCGCCTACAAATTGGATAAAAGATTAGAGGGACTGGCTAAAAAATTCGGATTTACATATACACGTTACGCGGACGATCTTACCTTTTCTGCTGGTCTGGATTCAGAACAGAATATTAATAAGCTTTTATACTTTGTAAAGCAGATTATTGAAGATGAAAATTTTACAATTCATCCAGATAAGCTTCATGTAATGAGAAATAAGCATCAGCAAAAAGTAACAGGAATTGTAGTTAATGAAAAGCTGAATGTAGAACGTACAAAGCTTAGAAAATTCAGGGCTCTTCTGCATAATATTGAAATCAATGGATGGCAAAACCAAACGTGGGGGAAAGCGTATCATCTTATCAATGCTATTGAAGGATATATTAATTTCGTTAATATGGTAAATCCCGCCAAAGCATCAGTTTTTAAAGAAAAATTAAAAACAATCGTGGCAAAACACGGGATTCCTTTTGTTGAAACCCAAAAAGTGATACCGGAAGTTATAGAACTGGCTGAAGTTTTAGAAACGGAACAAGATGGAGTTACATCAAAAGAGGAAAAAACAGATTGGTGGAATATCTTCTAATCTGAGCCAAACACATAAATATCAACATCTTAATTTATAAGATAGATGAAAATCATTAAACAGACCAAACTTTTTTTCCACGAAGGAAAATCAGATAAAGTTTACGAAATAGACCTTTGTGAAGTAAATCCCGAAGCATTCATCGTCAATTTCCGTTACGGAAGACGCGGCGCTGCATTAAAGGAAGGCAGCAAAACGCCCACTTTCGTTTCCAGAGAAAAAGCAGAAAATATTTTTGATCAGCTCGAAAAAGAAAAAAGAAATAAAGGCTATCAGTCTGAAATCGAAGTTTTTGTAGAGCTTCCTTCATTGGATGCACTGAATGTCAATTCGGTGGAAGGCGTTATTTTAAAACGTCTGGAAGATGCGACGCAAGGGATTAATTCTTTTAAAACCGAATGGAAAACCTCCCGTGTTATCTGGAAAGCGGCTCAGATGAAAATCAATGAAGCCGTTCCTTATATATTAAAACTGGCAACAAAGGGCAGTGAAATGCAATTGTATGCTTCTGTTTTTGCCATCAGAACCTTAAAAATTACTCAGGCTTCGGAACTTCTTTACAGTATTGCACGAAGTTCCAGACACAAAAAGTACATCAGAAATGTTACTTTTGATGCACTTTTATCAATAAGTGACGCTTCAGGCTTAGAAAAAATTGTTTCAGAATTACTGGATAGTCTGCCTTCAGAAATAAAAGATTTTATTGATCAGGGAAATTATGATGATTTAAAGCAGTATTATTTCGAAAAATTTAAGAAAAAAGAGAAAACGGACGAATTGGTTTATCTTTACCTCTTATCAAAAGCATACCCTTCTTTGGGCATTTTGCTGGAAGAATTAATATGGAAAATTCCTTTCGCGTCACCGTACTTCAGAAATATTCGGGCAATTTATAAACTGGCTCGTTTTCGGGATGATGCGCAGATTTTAGGAATGCTTTCCTATTTATTTGAAAAAAAATCTCCGATGTTCAAAAGAACAGCCAGTCTGGATAAAGAAGCATGGAATCAGAACCAGTATTTTTATCAGATCGGAACTTCTGTGAATGTAAGAAAAGAGCTTTCCAGTGAAGAAAGCAGAATTGCATTTTCAAATTTCACCAAGCTTTATTTTCAGAAAAACAGTTTTTATTATTTAAAAGAACTGGGAGAGCAGAACAAAGGAAGAGAATATCTGAGATTTGCTGTTAATGCTCTTATCCAATATACCGATGACAGTTATCTTCCGGCTCGAAAAAGCCCTTTAAGTCATTATGGAACTTATAACTGGAAGGAACGAAGATATTATTATACCGTTGTGGAATCTCCGGAATGTTACCGTTCTCCACTTCTTACAATCATACTTTTCGGAAGAGATAAGAATCGCAAAATGGATTCAAATCTTGAATTCTACATCAAAAAAGAAGAATTCTGGAGCACGGAATATTATTATCAGGCAAATAAGATCAACAAAGTGGAGCAGGAAAATTCAGGAACATCTGAAACCGCTTCGGATGACAAACAATCTGGATCTTTACATCAGATCATCAATACGTTTAAGAATATTTTTGGTTCAAATAAAGAAAAGCAAACACCTTCCCTAAAACAGGAGGAAAATGTTATGAAGTCTGATGAAAATCCGGCAAGACTAGAGCTTTATCCTGAATTTTGGGATGAGATGCCGGAAGCTTACATTCAGCTTCTCATGCAGGCAAAAATGAACCTGGTAATGAAATTTGCCTATGAAAATGTTTCTGTTCATTCAGAATATCGAAACCTGCTGCAAAAAATAGATCCTGAAATGATGGTTTCACTGCTTAATAAATCTTCCGAATATCCTCAGAAGTTAGCCTTGGAAGTATTATCTGAAAAACAGGAGGAGCTGAAAAGAAACGAAATTTTTGTTGCAAAACTTTTGGTGTGCGAAACCGAAGAAGCAAGAAATTGGGCAAAAACAGCGATTGAAAATAATACGGGATATTTTCTGGCGTCCACAGATTTTATGATGCATTTAATCATGAATTCCCGAAAAGAATCTAATGAATTTATCAATAATCTGCTCCAAAAGGCCTCTTTATCAGAAGAAAGACAGAAAACTTTGCTTGGAAAAGTAATTATAGACCTGCTTTCTATGGAAAATACAGATCAGAATAATGCAATAGCAGAGTCTGCAACAAAAAAGCTTAAAATAACGGCTTTGGATAATTTTTCCGAGATCAGTTGGGAGATTGTTGCCCAGTTATTGACTTCTCCTCTAAACAATAACAGATTTTTGGCAAGTGAAATCCTCCTTTCGAAGTCTAAAAAATATTCTGTAACAGAAATCCCTGTTTCAATTATTGAACTATTGCTGAATAACACTAATGAGTCCATCAGACAAAACGGAATCAGTCTTTTAGCACAGTATCCGAAAGAAGAAATCACAAAAAACTGGCAGGAACTTCTCACCTTGCTTTCTTCTGAATATAAAGAAGTTGTGGAATGTATTTTTTCACAAAACGACCGACTGGATTCTCAGTCTGAAGCTCAGATGGAAACGTTTGAAATGCTGTTTAATCTCCTGATGAAAGAACAGAGATTTGAAAATTCTCATCAGTTATTTAGAGAGTATCTTGAAAAAACAGCATCAGAATATATTAATAAAATTCCGGTAAAGTGGATTCTCAGATTATTGTTTGCGGACAGTGTGAAAAATCAGCTCTTCAGTTTTGAATTACTTAAAAAAGTAGAAGAGAACAGCAAATTTACTTTAAAACAGGTTATTGCTCTCGCCAATCATGAATTTTTAGCGGTGAGACAATGGGCATGGAATTTTTATAAAAACAATATTGAAAGAATAAAATCCGACCGTAATCATGCACTTGGCATTTTGGATGCAAAATGGGACGACACCCGCGAATTTGCCTTTCATTTCTTCAGTACTGAATTTACAGACGAAGACTGGGATACAGATTGCTTGGTAGGAATCGCAGATTCTGTACGTTCTGATGTGGAAAATTTCGGTAAAAACCTTATCATGAAATTTTTCAGAAAAGAACACGGATTGGAGTACCTTACAAAACTCAGTCAACATCCAAGCCAGAATATGCAGCTTTTTGTAACCTCTTATCTTGAAGAATATGCAAGTGATAAACCGGAAAAGCTTAAAGAGTTGGAGTTTTACTTTAGATCTGTGCTTTCAAGGGTTAATAAATCCCGTACAGCCAAAAACAGAATTTTGAGTTTTCTGGAAAAAGAAGGGCGAAAGAATAAAGAATCTGCCGAAACCGTAAGCAAAATTCTGGACGATTTGTCGGCAACCAGCGCTGTTCAGGATAAAGCAAAATGTATTGACATCATTTCCGAACTGAAAATGATTTATCCTCAGCTTAATGTTCATCTTCAATTAATCTCTTAAGCCATGTTATTCGATTATAAATTTCACAAAGATACTGCCGTTACCAATTCCGCAACGAGCACACAAATGAGCTTTTCGCCGGATCTGCAGAGAGATCCCACATTTTTTGTAGGAAAGCTGAATAAAAAGATCCCGTTTCGGGAAGCCATCTCTGCACTGCATGATGTGGTGGTTTCTGATCTTCGTTTTAAACCGAAAGACAGAGCAGAATACAAAGAATGGGTTTCTGAGCAGGAAAAGCTCTGGCTGAGCGATTACATGGCTGAATTTCAGGTGGAGGAGATCCGGAAAAGAATGGCAGAGGTAAGAGGAGAGCTGGATTTGGTATATAAAGAAAAGAACAGAGTTTTAGGTCCTTTCAATACAGCCAAAAGAGATTATTTTGATTATCTGTACCAAAAAGACAAAGATGCTTGGTTTGTTCTGGATCCTGTTATCACGGTTCATCCCGATGAAGTTTTCTTTGAATGTTTCAGTCAGGACGAATCCACTTACGGAAAACTGAGCAGCAGTTATAATGTTTTCACAGAGATTAACGAGTTTAAATGCGGAACCACCAATATCGATTACTCGGCTGCGCTTTATAATGAATTCCAAAAAATAAGAGATTATAAAGATACGGAATTCAAAATTGATCCTTCAGGTTTTGAAGCACTTACCACCAATGAAGAAGTGTACAAAGAAGAGAAGATAGATTTGCCGGATTCCTGGGTCAGAGGATTTTTACAGGTAAGTTCAGCTATGACTTTACCCGCGACGGCTTTTGATCTTCATCCGATGGATATTTTCAGTATCTGTCAGTTTTTAAGAAGATTTAAAGAAAAAAAAGGACCGAGAGCATTGCGTTTTATCCTTGAACCCGGAAAACCTGTTCAGGCGGTTTTCGAACCGTGGTACGAAACTCTAACGTTTCACCGTTCAATTTATACGGGACCAGAAAGTAAAACCATCAGAATTTGGGGAAGAAGAAGATTGCTTATTCTGGAAAGACTAATCCCGATTGCTAAAAATTTCAGAGTGGTCTTATTAGGAAACGGATTGCCTTCGTTTTATATTGCAGATTTGGGAGATATGGCCTTCACTTTGGGACTTTCAGGATGGACGACAAATGACTGGAGCAGAGCAGGAAATTTTGATCTTATGGCACCGAGAGGAAATGTGGATCTGCTTACTCAGGAAAAAGTTTTTAGCACATTAAAAGAAACGTGGTTTGGAACTCCTTCCGAACTTTCAAAAAAATTAAATCTTGATACGGCAACAATTTCTTCTTCACTGACATCTTATACACAGGCAGGAAAAGTGATTTATGATCTTAATCTCGGCTTATACAGGGTTCGCGAGCTCACTCAGGATCCTTTGGATATGAAACAGTTGCGGTTCTCCAGTCCGCAGGAAGAAAAAGCTACCCAACTGATCGCAGAAGATAAAGTGAAAATAAGTTACAGCGCGGAAAATGATATTCTTAAAATTCAGGGAATCATTCAGGAAACCTATGTCACGTATCAAACGGAAGCTTTTATTGATAAAGACCAACGACTGACCGACGGAACCTGCCAATGCGGTTTTTACAGAGCAAACGGTTTGAGACACGGACCCTGCGAACATATTCTGGCTTCAAGGATGATGATTAACAGAAAATAATAGAGCATAATATTTTTAAGAATTTGATAAAGGAGGATTTTTTATTTTTAAATTTCCTCCTTTATTCATTTCCCATCTTTTCCCTATTTTTGTCTAATTCCAAATTTCAATGAAAAGAATAATCCTTATCGAAGATGAAACCAGTGTGGTGTCCTTTATCAAAAAAGGGCTGCAGGAAAGCGGATACGAAGTTTCTGTGGCTTTTGACGGTAAAACCGGAGTACAATTGGTGCAGTCGAATGATTTTGATCTGGTCATACTCGATATTATGCTGCCGGAAATGAACGGTTTGGAAGTCTGCAAAGAAATCCGGAAAACCAATCAGAATGTTCCGATTCTCTTCTTAACCGCTTTGGGAACTTCAGAGAATATTGTTTTGGGCTTGGAAAGCGGAGGAGACGATTATCTGGTAAAACCGTTTAAATTCATAGAACTCGTTGCGAGAATTAAATCTTTATTAAGAAGAAGCAATAGTGGAAATCATAATGAAATTACTGAAGATGAAGAAGATAATGAATATGTGTATCAGTTTTCAGATTTGGTTTTAAATGATTATACCAAGAAAGTGACGCGCGCAGGCGAAGAAATTTCACTTACTTCCACAGAATACAAGCTGCTTTTGTATTTTTTAAACAATCCTGAAAAAGTCATTTCAAGAACAGAAGTTCTAGAAGCGGTTTGGGGCGTGAATTATGAACTGGGAACCAATGTTGTAGATGTTTATGTGAATTATTTGCGTAAGAAGCTTGATCATCAGGAAGATAATAAGCTGATTCATACGGTGATAGGAATGGGGTATGTTCTGAAAAAATCTTAAAGATGTTTAATAAAGTTGTCACAAATCAGACCAAAACAATGGTGCTTCTGATGTTGGTTTTTACTGCCATCATATTGCTGTTCAGTGGATTGGTGTATTTTTCAATTGTCAACTTTTCACATCAGAGATTTTATGAACTGCTGAAAATCCGTACCACCACCATTATTCAGATCGAAAAAGGCAAAGACAATCTGGATCTTCCGGAAAATTATATTCTGAACGGATTAAACGATGAAGAGCTTCCGATGGAGCGGGATTATGTTTTTGCAATTCCGGCAGATTCAAACTTTAAGAAAATTTCAGATGAAGTTCATATTCCGGACTATTTTTTTAAAAGCATTGTAAAAAAAGGCGAGGCGAATTTTAATGACAAAGAATTTTACTACATCGGGCAGACTTTTAAGCATGATGATAAAAATTATATTGCCATCGCATCCGCCAAAAACCATTATGTGGTTTACTATCTCGGTTTTTTAAAAAGAACCCTCATTACCTGTATCGTTCTTTCGCTCTTTTTCAGTATGATCTTTTCTTTTTATTTATCGAAAACGTTATTTAAACCGATCCTTAAAATTACCGGCAAAGTAAAGGAAATCAGTTCCGAAAATCTGCATTTGCGTCTGGAACCGCAACCCGATAATAAAGAATTAAACGAACTCATTGACACTTTCAACGGAATGCTGAACCGTATCGAAACCTCTTTTGAAACCCAGAATCACCTGATCGGAAATGTTTCCCACGAACTGAGAACGCCGTTAACGTCGATTATGGGGGAAGCAGATGTTGCACTTTCGATTTCCAGAACCAACGAAGAGTATAAGGAAACTTTAGGGATCATTCTGAATGAAGCCGAAAAATTAGACAAAAAAATCAAGGCTCTGTTGATGATCGCACAGACCGGATTTGACGGCAAAATCCAGAAAATGGATAAAGTGCGGATCGATCAGTTGCTTTGGGATGTCATTGAAACCCTCCGAAGAATAGATTCAAGAAATAATATCTATCTTGATATCAGTATGTTGCCGGATAATCCTAAAAAACTGAAAGTTCAGGGCAATGAACAGCTGCTGCATCTTGCGGTTGCGAATATTATTCAGAATGGCTGTAAATATTCTAATTTTCAGCAGGTTAAAGTTTCATTGGGAGCAACGGATTCGGATGTCTACATTATTGTAAAAGACAGCGGTATCGGAATTCCCGAACAGGAAATGAATAAAATTTACGATCCTTTTTTCAGGGCTTCCAATACCAAAAATTATGAAGGCTACGGAATCGGACTTCCGTTGGCAAGAAATATCGTGAGAATACATCGTGGAGAATTACTCGTAAGCTCGCACGAAAATCAGGGAACTACTGTTCAGTTGCGGTTCCCGAACTTCTACAGTATGCAGACAGACGGTAAAGAGATCTAATATAATCATCGTTCATTTCACTCTTTTTCATTTAAACTGTTAATTCTTTTTAACAGATTCTAATCGTATTTTAATCTCTTTAATCACATTTTAATTCCGTTCCAAAGACGTTCTAATCTGGTCGTTTTAGTTTTGTAATATCAAAAAAGAATAAATACAAATCTAAATCTCATTAATATGAACAAGACGATTTTAATAGCCACCGATTATTCTCTTGAATCTTTGAACATTCTGAAAAAAGTAATGAGAGAAAAAGACGCTTCGGAAGACCAGAATCAATATAACATTCTTTTGGTTTCGGGGTATGATATGGGAGATTCCATCAGAGATCTTCTCTTCAATACGAAAAGTACCATTTTCAATAAAATCAGACCACAGGAATTTTGTGATGCCTATGAAATTATCAAAAATAAATATCCTCATTTAATCAATAAAATTGTGTGCGATATTTTCACCGGCAGTTTCCAGAGAACATTCAATAATTATGTGAAAGCAGAGAATATTAAAGAAGCATACTATTCTTCTTCTATTAAAAGCAAAGGAAATGGTAAGTTCGATCTTATTCCTTACATCAAAAAATGTAAAGAACTGAAATCTCAGGAAATTTCAGTTGAAGTTCGCAAAAGCCTTCCGGAAAAAGGAAGACTGGCGGAAATCTTTGTGGAAGCTTAATACCGAAGAACTTTAAAAATTTAGAAAAATGCTAAGGAATTATAGTAACAGCAGAACGTTGGGAGACAACATCAGATTAGGAACGCTGACTGCCTTTACGGCAGGTACTATAAACATTGCTTCCCTGTTGATATTTCTCTCTTTTACCTCCAATGTAACGGGGCATTATGCTATTCTTGCGGCAGAAATCAGCAAGGCAAACTGGTCGCAGGTTGCGGTGGTGGGAATGTGGATCTTCCTGTTCTTTTTCGGGGGATTTGTGTCGAATTTTATTGTGATTACATTCAATCAGAAAAGTAAATATTTCGCCCATGCAATGCCATTGGTTCTTGAAATTGCCTGTTTACTGTTTGTGGGAATCTACGGACAGTTTTATTACCGGAAAACGCTGGAAGAAACAGAATATCTGGTCGCTCTAATGCTTTTTGCAACGGGTCTGCAGAATGGTTTAACAGCAAGTATTTCTAATTTCTCGGTAAAAACCACTCACCTTACAGGAACAACCACCGATCTCGGGATTTTATTCTCCATGTTTACGCAGAAAAAATTCAGAAAAAACGGCGAACTGGTAGCAAGAGCGAAACTGTTGATGAGCATCATGGTTTCCTATGTTTTGGGTGCGGTTTTTTCAGGTTTAACCTATTATTATCTTGAGTTCAGGGTGTTTTATGTAATCAGTCTCTGTTTGTTGGTGGTGATTGGTTATGATGCGTACAAAATTCATATCAGACATTTCAATACGAAATACCGGTACAGCAAAATTTATAAAAAGCCGAATCTGATGGCGTATTTTTATGATAAAATCCACGGAATTCCGGTGATTAAAGGGCAGAAGAGAGACAAGAAAAGGAAGCTTGTATTTGATGAATAAAATGGGCAGAAGCTTAGCATAAAAGATCAAAATTCTTGATAACATTCTGAATACTTTTTGTAAAGCTTTGCCGGATTAAACAGACAATGTTAAATAAGAGATATAAATATCAGTATTAATTTTGTGTAAACTAGCTGTGAATCAATCCTCTAATTGTATAACGCAATTGGGGGATTGTGTTTTTAGGAAAACCCCGATAACGAGACAATTTGTCTGAATCCGGATGATGGCTGGAATGTTGATATGTTGATAAATTAATTTTAATTCAGAAGTTTATAGTTTTTATTCTTATTTTGAATGACTATTTTTGTAAGTTGATTTACGTTTTTTATGTCAGATATTATTCAGCTTTTACCCGATCATGTAGCCAACCAAATTGCGGCAGGAGAAGTAGTGCAGAGACCGGCTTCCATTGTGAAAGAACTTTTGGAAAACGCCATCGATGCAGATGCCACAAAAATTGAGTTGATTATCCGGGATGCCGGAAAAAATCTGATTCAGGTTGTAGACGACGGAAAAGGAATGTCTGAAACGGATGCGAGAATGGCTTTCGAAAGACACGCCACATCAAAAATCCGCGGAACAGAAGATATTTTTAAAATCTCTACCAAAGGTTTCCGTGGCGAAGCGCTGGCTTCGATTGCTGCTGTTTCTCAGGTGGAATTAAAAACCAAACAGAAAGACGCTACCATCGGAACAAATATTTACATTGAAGGCGGGGTTTTCCAGTTTCAGGATCCTGTTCAGACCGCGGAAGGTTCTAATTTTCTGGTTAAAAATCTGTTCTACAACGTTCCCGCAAGAAGAAAATTCCTGAAAAACAACAACGTAGAATTCAGACACGTTATCGACGAATTTCAAAGAGTTGCTTTAGCGCATGAAACGCTCGAGTTTTCTCTGTTTCATGATGATGAGCCGATTTTCAGGTTAAGAAAAGGAAGCCAGATGCAGCGTATTGTGGATGTTTTCGGAAGAAAACTGCAGCCGCAGCTTATTCCCATCAAAGAAGATATTATCTGGTGTAAACTTCACGGGTATGTTGCCAAACCGGAAGGAGCCAAAAAAACTAGAGGCGAACAGTTTTTATTTGTCAATGGAAGGTATTTTAAAAGTCCATACTTTAATAAAGCTGTTCAGGAAGCTTTTGAAGGATTGTTGTTGCCGGGTTATGTGCCTACGTTTTTCCTTTTCTTAGATATTGATCCTGAAAAAATAGACGTTAATATCCATCCGCAGAAAACAGAAGTAAAATTTGAAGACGAACATCTGATCTTTGCTCTGTTGCGTTCCACCATTAAACGTTCTTTGGGAATTTATAACGTTTCGCCAAGTCTGGATTTTGAAAAAGATCCTCACTTTGATGAAATTATGCACAAAACGTTCCCGAGTAAAGGAAACAGTGGAGGCGGCACAACGCTGAAAATGCCTGAAATAATCGTAGATAAAGACTACAATCCTTTTATTGAAGAACGTGAAGTTGCGCAGGCGGAAATTCAGAATCTTACAGAAATGTACCATCAGAATATTACCGCAGAACCTTCCAAGATCAATCTGTTTGAGGATGAAGATTTTGATGAAGATCTGATGAGGTTGCCGAACGGATACTGGCTGTTCAACAAAGGGGATGAAACACTAATGCTCGATCTGGGAAGAATGCACAGACTTGTAGTTTCTGAAAACACAAAACCTGTAAAAAAAGGAACAACCAATGGTCATGCTCTGCTCTTTTCTCTCGAATATCATATGAATGAGATTGAAAAAGCGAAATATAATTCCATTAAAAAATATCTTCCTGAGCTTGGTTTTGAAATGAGCATTGCCCACGAAAGTGTGTTAAGAATAGATGCGGTTCCGGAAGGACTGAAAGAAACGCAGGTTATGAAGTTTCTTGAAAATCTTTTTGAAATTCTGGAATATAAGTCTGAGGAAGAATTTATGCAGTATTATCAGAACCAGTGGAGCAAACTGCAGTCGAAATCAAGATTCGATTTTATATACAAAAAAGATGCGGAGCAGCTTATCAAGGATTTTACCGCTTTGGGCTTTCCGGAATTTTTACCCAACGGAAAAAGATGTTTCTACGAAGTTCCGTTTAATGATTTTAAAAACAAATTTTAGAAGCTATGTTTAACAGTATACCTCCCGTAACGAGAAATATAATCATCATCAATGTTGCTGTATTTGTTATAGCCAATTTGCTGTTTCAGGATAGATTTGTAGGATATCTTGCTGCTTTTTATCCTTTCTCGCCATTTTTCAAATCCTGGCAGATTGTTACGCATATGTTTATGCATGGAAGCTTCATGCATATCCTTTTCAATATGTTTACTTTATTCAGTTTCGGACCTATACTGGAAAACAGCTTAGGAGAAAAAAAATATTTAATTCTTTACTTTTTAAGTGGTTTGGGAGCCTTTTTCCTGTTCAATCTGTGGAATTTTGTTGAGGTTCAGCAGATTTCCAACGAATTGCAGCAGTTAGGATTTAATCTGAATGAATATCTTTCAGGTTCCTCTGTACAATATTCAGGTTCTTCTCAGGCTGTACTTCGACAACAGGAATTGGTTGGAGAGCTGAATGGAATTATGGGAACTCCAATGGTAGGAGCTTCCGGAGCGATATTTGGTGTTGTGGCAGCATTTGCAACACTTTATCCGGAGGCAAAAATCGGAATTATGTTTATTCCGATTCCTATGAAAGTTAAATATGTATTGCCGGTCGTTGTTATTGGCTCCATTTATCTGGGAGTTTCCGGAAATGGAGGCGGGATTGCGCATTTGGCTCACGTAGGAGGAGCGATTGTAGGTTTTATTTTGGCAAGAATTTGGAGAAAGCATTTGTACAGATTTAATTAAACCTCTTGAAAATTCTTCGTCTTATTTTTCTCATCCTTCATACCGGAATATTTATTTTATTATCCGGAATGTTGATGAATGCTTATGTTTCACCCAAAATATTTCCTTGGCTGAATTTACTTTCTTTAGGTTTTCCTCTTTTAATTATTGCTTACGTTCTGTTTACTATTTTCTGGATTATCAGCTGGAAGAAAAGAGCGTTTGTCTTTTTTTTTGCGGGTCTTCTTTTTTTCAATCCTGTTTTGCGATGGATTAATTTTTCTCAGCCCAAAAATGAAAAAGCAGATTTAAAAATTGTCACGTTCAACGTTAAAAACGGTGTTTTAGGAAAAGAAAATATTAAAGATTTCGTCAACAGTCAGGATGCAGATGTTGTTCTGTTCCAGGAGATGGTTAATAAAAAATATGATTTTAAAGATCTGAAGCAAAGTGGTAAAACTCTCCTTACAAGCGTTTTTACAAAACATAAAGTCATTGCTGAGAAAAATTTGCTTGGAGATTATGAAAACGGCAATGCAACGCAGACAGATATTGAGATCAATGGAAAAACCTATCGGATCATTAATGTTTATCTTCAGCCTTTCAGGTTTGATAAAAGTATGGTAAAGCTGAATGGTGATAGTGATGAAGATGAGCAGAAGCTGAGAGGTATTGTCAGAAAACTGATTCCGACCTTTAAAGTGCATCAGGAACAGATTGCTCCCATCAAAGAAAGCATTGAATCCTCGCCTTATCCTGTGATTTTGGCAGGCGATTTTAATTCGGTCCCCAATTCTTATGAGTACTACGAATTATCAAAAGATCTTGAAGATGCATTTATGAAAGCCGGAAGCGGAAGTGCCACCAGCTTTCATGATTATAAATTTCCGATCAGGATCGATTATATTTTTGCTTCAAAATCCATTAAACCGTTAAGTTATAAAGTCGACCGTTCGGCGAAACTTTCAGACCATTATCCTGTTATTGCGACATTTAAACTGCAAAACTAAATTATAAAAACAGTTAATGTTTTTCTTATGGTAGGATTTTTGCTGAAAAGCACTATATCCTTAGACTGTTTTCATGAAGCCGCGTCAAGTATTGTTATTTTTCCATATAATTGTTGGTATATTACTCCTGTGTACATTGGTGAACGCATGGGTTCCGCCTAACCTGCTTGGAAATCTCAATCTTCTTTCTCTGGGTTTTCCCTATCTTATTTCATTACATCTTATTTTCACACTGATCTGGATTTTCAGAAAAGAAAAAATTGCCATTGCATTTGTTTTGGGAACATTTTTATTTTATAATCCTATCCGAAGATGGATCAACTTTACCCCGAAAACAGAAAGTCAGAAATCAATAAGAGATATAAAAGTGATTACTTTTAATGTAAAATACGGCGATTTTGGCTGGGACAAAGTGAAAAAATATATTCAGGATCAGAATGCGGATATTATTCTGGTTCAGGAAAAAGATACCAATCGTGCCTTGAGACAGGATCTGGTAAAATATCCTTCGGTTATTTTAAAAACCAAACATAAAATTATAAGACAGGAAGAATTAATAACCGATAAATCGCGAGGAAATTCTTTCTATGCAGATGTAGATATCAATGGCAAAATCGTTCGGATTGTTAATGTTTACCTTGAGCCTTTCAGGCTGCATAAATCGATGCTTCAGTTCGATGGGCTGAAAAAGGAAGGCAGGAAAATCAATACCCTGCTCTCGCATATGATTCCTACTTTTAAAGCACACGAAGACCAGATCAAAAAAATAAGAAAAGCGGTGGATCTTTCACCATATCCTGTAATTCTGGCGGGTGATTTCAACTCTGTTCCCAATTCTTATGAATATTATAATCTGGGAAAAGATCTTCAGGATGCTTTTTTGGCAGCGGGAAACGGAAGTTCTTCAAGCTTTCATGATTATAAGGTTCCGTTGAGAATCGATTATATCTTCAGTTCAAAATCAATCATTCCATTAAGTTATAAAGTGGATAATTCTGTAAGATTATCGGATCATTATCCTGTAATTGCAGAATTTCTGTTAAATTAGTTCCATGAAAAATTTATCTTTTGCAGCTATTATTTTCTCGGCAGTTGTGATGTCCTGTTCAAAAAAAGAACCGGCAGATTTTTATCCTCCAGACAGTCCGAAAGCAAATTATGATACCACCGCAATCGATTCTTTCTCGAATGGCGCGGTTTCTGTAGATGTAGCAAGGCAGATCAGGATATCTTCAAAACAGTATCAGGATTCATTAAAAGAAGCACTGAAAATTCAGGAGCAGGAAAAGAAGCTGAAAGAGGAGCTTGAGAAAGAAAATAAAAAGAAAGCAGATGAAGAAAAGAAAAAAACAGACGAGGAGAAAAAGAAAAGTTCTGAACCTTCTGCGGAAGTAAAATCTGCATAATATAAATCACAAAAAAACGTTTTAAAAAAATTATAAAGTATGAAAAAAAGCATTTTATCTGTACTGATGATTGTAGCAGTAGTTGTATCATGTACAAAGTCTACATCAAAAACCGAAACTGTTGAAAATCCGGACGGATCTACAACTACCACCACTACTGTTTCAGAAAACGGAATCGGAGTAGATTCGGCAAAGATTAATGAAGTGAAAGAAAACACCCAGGCTAAAATTGATGCTGCCGGACAAAAGATTGATAATGCTGCCGAAGATGCAAAAAATAAAATAGATGCAACAGCAGACAAAACGAAACAGGATCTTCAGAAAGCAGGACAGGACATTAAAGAAGGAGCCGATAAAGTAGGAAAAGATGTGAAAAGTGCCGCAGCAAAAGGAGCTTCCAAAGTTGAAGAAGGCGCTAAAAAATTAAAAGAGGATTTAAGCAAATAAACATCTTCTTATAAAAAACGAAACCGCAGTTTTTCTGCGGTTTTTTTATTTATTCAGTTCAAGTAAAGGATCAATATATTCTCGATCGTTGCTCAGTCTGGGAACCTTATTCTGTCCGCCCAGTTTGCCTTTGGATTCCAGCCAGCAATAAAAAAGATTGGGCTTTGCAATATGAACAATCGGTCTTTTCAGCGTCATATTGTTGTAACGTTTGGCTTCGTAGTCAGAATTAATGGATTTTAGATGATTATCAAAAGCATCTATAAAACGCTCTAAATTGTCCGGTTTTTCGCGGAATTCAAAAATCCATTCATGAGCTCCGCCTTCGTTCTCTTTCATGAAAACAGGGGCTCCTGTGAAGTCAGAAACGGATGCATTGGTTTCTTCGCATGCTTTAGAAAGGGCAGATTCTACATTGGTAATCATCAGCTCCTCTCCAAAAGCATTAATATAATGTTTCGTTCTTCCGGTAATTTTTATTCTGAACGGATTGGTTGAGGTAAAAATAACGGTATCGCCGATAAGGTATCTCCACAATCCGCCGTTTGTCGTAATCACCATGGCGTAGTTTTTCCCGATTTCCACATCTTCCAGACTCACGACTTTCGGATTGGAAAAATGGAACTGATCCATCGGAATAAACTCATAAAAAATACCGTAATCGAGCATCAGAAGCATTTCATCACTATTCGATCTGTCCTGAATTCCGAAAAATCCTTCAGAAGCATTATAGATCTCATAGTAATTGATATTTTTTCCTATAATCTGTTTGTACTGTTCTCTGTAAGGCTTAAAGCTGATTCCTCCGTGGAAAAACACTTCAAGATTCGGCCACAGTTCTGAAATGTTTTGCACATCAGTTTCCTTCAGAACCCTTTGTAAAAGAACCATCATCCAGCTTGGAACTCCAAGAATACTTCCTACATCTTCATTTTTAACTTCGGACGTAATGGCTCTGAGTTTGCTTTCCCATTCTCCCATCAGAGAAACCTTTTTACTCGGAGTAGTGGTTACTTCTACCCAGAAAGGAAGATTATCAATCAGAATAGCGGATAAATCGCCAAATTTGGTATTAAAATCCGCGTAGAGTTCAGAACTTCCGCCCAGACGTAAATTTTTATAATTAAAAAGCTGATTTTCCGGATGATTATTGGCATAAATGGAAACCATATCTTTTCCGGCTTTCATGTGGCAGTATTCAAGGCTTTCTGCAGAAATCGGGATGAATTTGCTTTTGGCATTCGTGGTTCCCGAAGATTTTGCAAAATGTTTGATGTAACCGGGCCAGCTTACGTCTTTCTGTCCCTGTCTTGCTTTTTCAATGTAAGGTTCCATTTCTTCGTACGTAACGACCGGAACTTTGTTTTTAAAGTCCTGATAACTCGAAATGGAATTAAACCCGTATTTTCTGCCATACTCCGTATCTTCTGCATGAAATAACTGGGAAAATAAGATACCTTTCTGTGTTTCAATAGGATGATTCATGAAATTCTGAATCTGATCTATCCTCTGCCGGATAAACCAATTGACTACAGTATTGAAAAGTGCTTTCGTTGCCATTCCAACAAATATAACAATAATTGATTTTTCAGAGAATTTTTTTGTGATGATAAAATAAAAAAAACCGCTACAAAATATGTAACGGTTTATATCTGAAATGCTCATTTACTAGCAATACTCGTCGTAAGCAGCCTGAAGGTTTGCAGCAATTGCTCCTGCAGGATTTCCTTCGATGTGGTGTCTTTCCAGCATATGAACAAGTTCTCCGTCTTTAAACAATGCTACGCAAGGTGAGCTTGGAGGGAACGGTGCTAAATGTTTTCTTGCTTCAACTACAGCTTCCGTATCAAAACCTGCGAAAACAGTAGTTAAATGATCAGGTTTTTTGTCTCCTGTTAAAGAATATACTACTCCCGGTCTTGCAGCTCCTGCAGCACATCCGCATACAGAGTTAATCACCAAAAGGGTAGTTCCTGATTGTTTTAATGCTTCTTCTACCTGAGCCGGAGTGGTCAGGTCTTCGAAACCTTTATCTGTAAGTTCAGCCTTCATCGGCATTACTAAATCTTGTGGATACATATTTTTGTTTTTTGTAAAGTACAAATTTAAGCAATTCTTTACGTTTCATCAATATATAAAAACTATCGGTAGTTTTGGAAAACAAAATGAATTGAATGTTAATAGTTTAATAATAATTATAAAATTTTAAATTAAATATGTTAATTGTCAAAAATAATTACTAAATTTGAAATGATTCTGAAAACAGTTGACCATGAAAAAATATTTACACTGATCCCTCTCAATTTATTTTCTTTCAGTTTTTGCTTTTATTTTGAGCAATAATTGATGTCACTCAGAAAAAAATAAATGAAGCCCGAAACTGAAAAGTTTCGGGCTTCTTTAATCAAATCGATATGCAAAGGTTGAATATCCTTATAAAATAGCTGATGGTTTTTGGTTGCCAGTTGATGGATAGAAGACCACTCAACTAAAAATTACCAGCAATCAGCAATTATGAAAGCAGTTTTTTCGCCATCTCGGAAATGCTTTTTCCGTCCGATTTTCCGGCTAAAGATTTTGAAGCAATTCCCATTACCTTTCCTAAATCTTTCATAGATTCAGCGCCTGTTTCAGCAATAATGTTTTTCATTTCTGCTTCCAGTTCTTCTGCTGAAAGCTGTTTTGGCAGAAACTGCTCAATCACTTTCATCTGAGCTTCCTCCACTTCGGCAAGATCATTTCTTCCCTGTGCAGTAAACTGTTCGGCAGAATCCTTACGCTGTTTTACCATTCTCTGAAGAATAGCAATTTCCTGTTCTGCACTAACTTCTGCTCCTCTGGCTTCCGTTTTAAGCAGTAATATCTGAGATTTTACAGCACGAAGAGAATCCAAAGCCACTTTGTCTTTGGCTCTCATTGCTGTTTTTATAGCTTCGTTTATTGTATTTTCTAAACTCATGGTTTTAATTTGATAATTTGAAAAATGAGACAATTTGAAAATGCAATTATTTTAGAATCGAGAATGTATAATTTTCAAATTCTCAAATGACCACATTTTCAAATTAAATTTTAGTCTACATCTTTATTTAAAAATCTGTTTTCTCTGATCTGCATATTTCCGTTGTTATCAGACAAATATGTGTTGATATTCTGGTCTGATGCATTGGTTCCTTCAATTGAAATATTTTTTCTCTTGAATGCAGGCACAGATTCAAACTCGCTGGAGCTGTCGAAACTCTGGTAACGGGAATTGAACTCCTTCAGTTTGTTTCTTCTTTCCATTACTCTTTCCTGATCTACGGTTTTATTCACGAAGGTGAATTCTTCTTCCGCCGGTTTCGGAGCTTCGGTTTCTGTTTTATTTTCAACAACAGGTTCTTCTTTCAGATGCTGAAAGAAATGTTCCACTTTCTGAAACGGCTCTTCTGTAAGCTGATTCACTTCGTTGACTGCTGCAAGTTCTGCTTTTGGCTGTCCGAAATCAGATTTAGGCTCATTTTTTACAGGCTCATTCACGAAGAAGCTGAATTCAACAGGTTTTTCTTCAGAAAAAGTGTTATTGAAAGCAGTATTAGACTGTGGTTCTTCTTTTTTATGATCAAAATCGAACTTAAAAGATTCTATTTCCAGATCATTCGGATCTTCTGCTTCTTCATCTAAAGTAAATAAGCTGAAAGATTCTTCCTGTTCATCATCATTTCTCCAATCCTGAGTGCTGTTAACCGTATCTTCCTCTTTATCAAAGAATTTTATTTCAGTTTTAGTCTCTTCGTTGCCAATAGTCATTTTTTTTTCAGTAGACGTAACACCGAACTGTGGATGATCGTGGTCTTCGTCGTCTAATCTGAAAAGGTTTTTACCTCCGAAATCATAATCCTGCTCTGCGTGAGAATGTCTTTCCTCTCTCGTTTTAAAAGGAGACTCTTTTGGAGTATCGAAACTGTCGTTCAGGCTGATTTTAATTTTCTCTGTAGGTCCTGCAAATTTTTTGTTATCGTTAGAAAAGCCTGTTGCGATTACAAGAACGCTTACAGAATCTCCCAGTTCTTCATCTGCTCCCACCCCGAAAATAATATCCGCGGTGTTTCCTGCTTCTTTCTGGATATGATCCATAATCACACCGATCTCGTCCATGGTCACTTCTTCCACGCCACTTCTGATCAGTAACAGAACGTTTTTCGCACCTGTAATTTTGTTGTCATTCAATAGTGGAGAATCAAGCGCCTTTTTAACCGCTTCTTCGGCTTTATTTTCACCGGAAGCAATTCCTGTAGACATCAATGCCGTTCCTGAATTCTGAAGCACAGATTTAGCATCTCTAAAGTCAATGTTTACATCAAAGTAACCCGTAATAACTTCCGCCATTCCTTTGGCAGCATTTGTTAAAACTTCATCGGCTTTCGAGAATCCCTGCTTGAAGCCAAGGTTTCCGAATTGCTGTCTTAATTTATCGTTGTTGATGACAATTAATGAGTCAACGTTATTTCTTAATTTATCAAGACCGTTTTCAGCCTGTTCCAGTCTTCTTTTCCCTTCAAAACTGAAAGGGACGGTAACGATTCCTACCGTTAAGATTCCCATATCTTTGGCTACTTTAGCAATAACAGGAGCGGCTCCGGTTCCTGTACCGCCACCCATTCCGGCAGTGATGAAAACCATTTTGGTATTCTGTCCCATTGCAGCTTTAATATCTTCGATGCTTTCGATCGCTGATTTTTCTCCCACTTCAGGATCGGCTCCTGCGCCAAGACCTTCCGTAATGGTAGTTCCCAGCTGTACCTTGTTGGCAACCGGGTTATTATCTAAAGTCTGGGCATCTGTATTGCAAATCACGAAATCCACTCCGTGAATACCTTTTTCGTACATGTGTTTCAGCGCATTGTTTCCACCGCCTCCAACACCGATTACTTTTATGATTGATGAATTTCCTTTTGGCAAATCAAATGAAAATCCTTGTGTACCTATGTTTTCCATAATTAGTTTCTTTTAATAATTATAATTGATAAGCGATAAATGAATAATGATTTTGTTTTAAATTAAAAAATAAATCATCAATTATCACTGATCTTTTATCATTTATATTTTATTCTACTTCTTCAAAGAATTTTTTTACTTTTTCCATCAGCGACTGCCCGAAAGTGAGTTTTGCCGCCTTTTTATTCTCATGCTGTTCTTCTTTAGGCTGTTGTTCCTGTATCGGCGCAACTTCCTGCGGAGTGGGCTGTGAAGTTTCAATCGCAGCTTGTGCAGCAGCATTTTCCGGCTGCTCTTTTTCCAAAACAGGAGTGTCTTCCACTGTGTTCAGCTTTTTATCCCTGATTTTTAAACTTTCCATTAACAAACCAATGGAAGTCGCAAATTCGGGACCTTTAAGATACTGATTTTTATCATTCGCCACATACTCATTTGCAAATCCGATTCTGCTGTCGAATCCTGTTGTATAATTGGCGAGCTGACGAAGGTGTTTCAGGTTGGATCCGCCTCCCGTCAACACAATTCCTGCAATCAGTTTTTTCTTTTGTTCGAAGGCTCCGTAAGCCTTTAATTCTGTATTTACCATTTCCAGAATTTCTTCTACTCTCGCATTGATGATCTGTGCCAAAGTTTTCAGAGAAATTTCTTTATCCGGTCTTCCGTGAAGTCCGGGAATGGTAACATAGGTACTGTCTTTTTCAAGCTCAGGAACCGCAGAACCGAATTTTACTTTCAGTTGCTCTGCATGTTTCTCAATGATCGAACAGCCTTCCTTGATGTCTTCCGTAATAATTCCTCCTCCGTAAGGGATTACACAGGTATGACGGATGATGTTATCTTTAAAAATTGCAATGTCTGTAGTACCGCCTCCGATATCTACAATAGCAACTCCTGCCTCTTTTTCTTCTTTTGTAAGAACCGCTTCAGAGGATGCCAAAGGTTCCAGCGTGAGTGCTTCCATTTCAAGCCCTGCTTCTCTCACGCATCTCGCGATATTGCGAATGCTTCCCATTTGTCCTACAACCACATGGAAGTTGGCCTCTAAACGCTTACCGTGCATCCCGACCGGTTCCTGAATTTCACCTTCGGAATCTACTTTGTATTCCTGCGGTAAAACGTGAATGATTTCTTCTCCAGGAAGCATCACCAGTTTTTTTACCTGATCTTTTAATGCTTCAATGTCGTCGTCTGTGATGAATTTATCCGGATGTTCACGCATAATATAATCGGAGTGCTGCAGAGAACGGATGTGTTTCCCTGCGATTCCTACCGTTACTTTACGGATAGGAACTCCTGCGCTGGACTGTGCTTCAGACACAGCGGCTTTGATTGAATTAATGGTCTGCGAAATATTATTCACAATACCTTTGTGAACCCCAAGACTTTTCGCCTTTCCTACACCGAGAACTTCTATTTTCCCGTGTGCATTCCTCCTTCCGACAATCGCAACAATCTTTGTTGTCCCGATGTCCAGACCTACTGAATACTCTTGATTTTCCATTTTTATACCGATTTGATTTTTTTGTTTTTCAGTTCCTGTTTTAATAAGGATCATAGGTTTTTGCCTATGTATATTGATGTTTTTTTATTTTATTCGATCTTAACTTTTGCTTTAGTTTTCGGTTTTGACGCCGTAGGTTTCTCAGTTTTTTTTGCTTGGGTTACCTTCGGTTTTGAAGGATTCCCCGTTTTCTTAATTTCTTTTTTAACTTCGGCTTTAGGCTTTGGTTCGGCACTTTTGGTGACTGCAACCGGAGTTTTTGCCAGTTCTATGTTCGCCGCTTTTAAAATACTGTCGTTTTCTTTATAATTGGGATTTAAGGTCGTTACAATCTGGTTCTGATATTTAATGGAAACCATACTGTATTTCTCAGGATCCTGATAGACAAGATATTTTTCTACAAATGCCTTAAATCCTTTTACTTTAAAATCTATATTATCTAAATCCCCGATCTCGACTTTGTAATTTCCCTCACTTGTAAGAAGATTGTAGTCTCCGTTTCGGTCTTTGGATATTCCGATGAAGTATTTTTTACTGAAATCGTCTTTGTCTATTTTTTCAACCAGTTCGGCAAGTTTTTCATACTCTTCTTTTTTTACATTTCCTGTCACCAACATGCATGGATGAGAATACGTTTTAGAAATCGGAAATTCTATTCCTTTTTCATCTACGTAAAAGTCTCTGCCTTCTTTGTTTAATCTGAAAACAGGAACTCTCTGTTTGATGTCTAAATTCAGCTTTCCGTTCAGGTTTAAATAAACATTTGCACTGTCTACTGCCGGAAGATTGTTGATCTTCTTTTCCAAAGCGGGAATATTGAGATCTCCCACTTTTCCAGAAGGGTTTTCCTTTTTTACAATTTCCCGGATATCTTTTTCATCAATGAAGTAAACCGGTGTTTTTTCATTCATTTTTACAGAAATTTTATTGTCCGTAATCTTCTGTCCGCTGAATTTCTTCAAAGAGAAACTCAGCAGAAATCCAAGGATGATTACTGTGATGGCAATTTTTAATATTCTGTATTTATTTTTCATTTTTTTTAGCTTTTTTAACGCTACGGTCGCAAGGGTTTTCTTTAAATTCTTGCTTTTATATTCGCAAAGGCGTTTCACTCAGCAAATGATAGCTGAAAATATTTTTTATAATTTGTTTACTGCTCTTTTTACTCCGTCTTTAAATAAGGTAGAATGAAAATTTAAAATCATCCCTAATTTCATTTCTGTGATTCTTAAATAGTTAAGAATTTGGAAAAAATGATATTTATTAATTTCCGGAACTGCTTTTATTTCTATAATTACTTTATTTTCAATTAATAAGTCAACTCTGATGCTTTCTCAATAATTAAACCTTCATAATTGACACTAATATCTTTTTGATTTTCAATGTTCAATCCGCTATTTTTTAACTCGTGAATTAAACATTGCTCATAAACATTTTCATAAAGTCCGATTCCCAGTTTTCGGTGCACTTTCATCCCTGCATCAAAAACAATGTTTGAAATTTCATTTTCTGTCATTGTGTGTTTTATTTACTCTGAAATGATATTTTCAGCTATCATTTGCTGAGTGAAACGCCTTTGCGAACAAATTTCCGTGTTTTCAAAAAATTCTTTGTGTCCGTTGCGTTATATTTAATAATTAAATTCTCTCTATCCAATCACAGACGGGATCATACAGCGTGTCTATATTTCCTGCCCCTACCGTAAGGAGAATGTCAAAATCTTTTTCTTTTATTTTGCTGAAAGCTTCGCTTAATGTTGAAACTTCTTTTTTATCTAAATTAACTTTTTCCAGTAACCAATCGGAAGTAATTCCTTCAAAATTTTCCGGAAGTTCTCTTGCCGGATAAATATCAAGCAAAATCAGTTCATCAGCTTTACTTAAACTTTCTGCGAATCCGTCTGCAAAATCCCTTGTTCTGCTGAAAAGATGAGGCTGGAAAACCACCAGTAACTTCTTTTCAGGATAAAACGTACGAATTGAACCCATTACGGCATTAATTTCTGTCGGATGATGCGCATAATCATCGATGTAGATTTTACCGTTTTCGTAAATATGTTTTGTATATCTTCTTTTAATTCCTTTAAAATTGGCAATTGCTTTCTTTAAAGTTTTGAAATCGACTCCTAAACTGTTTAAAATTGCCAAAGCAACCGTAGCATTTTCTACGTTGTGAATTCCCGGAATTTCCCAGACAAAATCTTTTACCGTGTCGTTGGGCGTATGGAAATCAAAATAAATTTTATCATGATCCATTCTTAGGTTATCTGAGTAATAATCAGCCACTTCGTTTACAGCGTAAGTTTGATGAGGTCTTCCGATTTCAATTCCTTTTCTTACAAAAAGCTGTCTGTCTTCGGGAACCAGAGCTGCAAACTGTCTGAACCCTTCTTCAATGGTGTTTTTATCTCCGTAAATATCCAGATGATCGGCATCGGTGGAAGTAATAACTGCCCAATCCGGAGAAAGGTTTAGAAAGCTTCTGTCGTATTCATCTGCTTCCACAACTGAATATTGCGAGCCGTTGTAGAGGAAATTTGACTTAAAATTCTCAGAAATTCCTCCCAGGAAACATGAAAAAGGCAAATTTGCTTCTTTGCACAGGTGTGAAACCAAGGTAGAAGTGGTTGTCTTTCCGTGAGTTCCGGCAACAGCAATGCAATCTGTGTTTTCCGTGATCAACCCTAGAACTTTTGCACGTTTTAATACTTCAAACTGATTGGTATTGAAATAATCTAAAATGTCCAGTTTCTTAATCGCCGGAGTGTAGATAACTAACGTATCTTTTTTCTGAAGCGACGTAATTTTTTCATCAATGACATCTTCAAAAACAATATCAATTCCCTCACTCATTAATGTTTGAGTAAGTTTGGTGTTGGTTTTATCGTAGCCTGAAACTTTTTTGCCCGAAGCATGGAAATAACGCGCCAAAGCGCTCATCCCGATCCCCCCGATTCCAACGAAGTAAAAATTTTGATATGTTTCTAAATTGTTCATTTATTATAATTTAACTAAAAAGTTTATTCCAATCCATACAAAAAAAGCTATTGCAGAGATAATTAGAATGTTTTGTCCGTGGCTTCTGTCTTTTTTAGCAAAGCCATAAATTCTATCACCATTTGGTAAAGCTTTTTTATAATACATTAAATAAGCTCCAACAAATACGCCTAAAAATCCTGCAAAAAAGGCAGAAGTGTATCCGATTATTATTAACCAAGTCGGACTTTCTTCCTGAGTTGAAAGATCTTTAATTCTCTGTTTATTTATCACATTTAAAAGTTCCGGACTAATTTCCTTTCCTCTTTGTTTTAATATTTTTTGAGCGAGTAAATAATCAAATTTGTTCCATTCTTCTTTTTTTGTTACAATTTCAATCAGTTCTTCATCAGAAGAATCAAAAAGGTAATAGTCTTGATCTACGTTTTCAATTTCTTTTTTAACCAAATCTTCTTCTAATTTCTCTACCTGACTAAAATCTTCTTTTTGAATTTTTAATTCAAACTGTTTTGTGTTTATATCGCCTCCAAAACTGGAGTCTAATTGCGAAGAATTATTTGCCAATTCATAAGCAATATGATTCTCTTCCAGAATTTTTATTAATTCTAAAGCATCATCTTCGTAAATGAATTTTCTATATGTAGAAAGCTCGCGTGGCATTATTTTATCACTTTAAAAATCTCGTCTACAATCTCTTTCGCCGCATTTGGTTTGGCAAAATATTTCAGATTTTCAGACATTTCTTTTCTTACTTTTTCATTTTCGCATATTTCTGAAAGGGTATTCCAGAATTTGTCTTTCATCTCAGAGTCTTTCACCATTCGGGCTGCATTTTTTTCAACCAGATTCATTGCATTTTTGGTTTGATGGTCTTCCGCTGCAAAAGGGAAGGGAACCAATAAAACCGGCTTCTGCGCAACCGCCAGCTCTGAAATGGCAATTGCACCCGCTCTGGAAACAATGACATTTGCTGCAGAATAGGCTGTTTCCATGTCTTTGATGAATTCTTTGAGCTGGATGGAAGCTGGAAGCCGGAGGTCGGAAGATAAATCGCTGTAGTCTAACTTTCCGGTTTGCCAGATCAATTGGTATCCTTTTTCTTTAAGGTTTTCCAGATTGTCTTTCCATCCGTTATTTAATGTTCTTGAACCTAAAGATCCTCCGACGGATAAAATCGTCAGTTTATTTTTATCCAAGCCCATTTTTTCTTTTGCCTGAGTCGTTTCCTGCATTCCTGAGATGATATTCTCACGAATCGGATTCCCCAGAAATTTTATTTTTTCAGCCGGAAATCCTTCCACTTTCGGATAAGCGGTAAACACGGCTTTTGCTTTTTTACTTAAAATTTTATTCGTAACTCCTGCATGAGCATTCTGTTCCTGAATAAAAATAGGAATTCCCAGTTTACTTGCCTCGTACAAAGCCGGTCCGCTTGCAAAACCTCCTGTTCCCACGGCAAAATCCGGAGCAAAACTTTTAATGATCTTCTTCGATTTGGATAAACTTTTTAGTATTTTAAAAGGCAATCCTAAATTCGACAGAAGATTTCCTCTGTTGATTCCGGCAATATTAATTCCTTCGATTTTATAACCCGCCTGCGGAACTTTTTCCATTTCCATTTTTCCGTTGGCTCCAATGAACAAAAATTCAGCATCGGGAAATCTTTTTCTGATTTCGTCCGCAATAGCAATGGCAGGAAAGATGTGTCCTCCTGTTCCTCCTCCCGATAATAATACACGGATGGATTTTGTTTTTTGGCTATCTGCTGATGGTTTATTCATCTCTGTTTAAATCTTTTTTATAAATTTTTTTGTCTTAAGCAATGTCGTTAATCTCCGCTATGCTTTGTTTTTTGCCCATTCCTTCTTCATCGTAAATCTGAATTCTGGAGCTTATGTTTAAAATAATTCCCAACTGCAAATATGTTACCAACATTGAGGTTCCTCCGTAACTTATTAAAGGCAGCGGTTGCCCTGTAACAGGGATTAAATTGACGGCAACTGCAATATTTACAGATAGTTGTATAAAAATCATTACTCCGAGGCTGAGAACGAGCAAAGAGCCGAAAAAAGCAGGCATCTTGCTGGCTATCATGACGATACGGATAATCATAATTAAATATAAACTTACCAGAAAAACAGCTCCGATCACTCCGTATTCTTCTACAATCACGGCGAAAATAAAGTCGGAGGCAGACTGAGGAAGCATTTGTTTTAAAGCACTTTTTCCGGGTCCCATTCCTGTAACTCCGCCGTGTACGATGGCAGCTTTTGCCATCATCACCTGATAATTTTTTGCTTTTACACTTTCGTCATCTACATCGGCTGTTTTGGCTTTGCTAGATGTAAATGTTTCAATACGGCTCATCCACGTGTGAACACGGTTTCCTCCGATTAAGTTGGTGTTTAAAGCCACCAGTAAAAACAGAACAATTGCGATGAATGATGCAGAAATAAATCCTGCAATATATTTCCAGTGTAACTGTCCGATGACGAGAACAATCACTGAAACCATTAAAATCATCAACGCCGTTGAACCATTGTCTTTTGCTACCAGAACAAAAACCAGCAGAATCGGACCGAAGATGTACATGATGTTCTCAATCGGAAGCCGTTCCCGCGTTATTTTTTTGGTTAAATATCTGCACAGATAAATAATCAGCATTAAAAAAGCAAAGGAAGACGGCTGAAATGAAATCGGCGTTCCGGGAATTTTCAGCCATCGTGAAGCACTGGCTCCATCAATGGTCTGTCCCGTGAACATGGTGACAATCAGTAAAATAACCATTAAACCAAGCATGATGCTGCTGAGTTTTCCGATGTATTCGTATTTTACCATTCCGACTACTCTCATGATTCCCAAACCTAAGACCACGAAGAACATATGTTTGATAACGTGACCGGTTGTGGTCCCGTTGTTAACGATATATTCGAGATTTGAACTTGCAGAATAAACCGGGAAAATAGAGAAAATGGAGATCACAAGAATGACCATCCAAAGTACTTTATCGCCCTTCAGGAATTCAAATCTGTTTTCTGTGTCTTGTTCGTTCATATTTAATGCTGTTGGCTTTTTGGCTAATTGCCATTGGCTTTTAATACCTGCTCTTTAAACTGATGACCTCTGTCTTCATAGTTTTTGAATAAATCAAAACTTGCACAGCACGGAGACAGTAAAACCGTATCTCCTTTTTCAGCGAGAGATTTTGAGATCTCCACTGCTTTTTCCATGCTCGACGTGTCGTAAATAAATTCTTTTTTGTCTTTGAAGAAGTTGATAATCTTTTCATTATCAATTCCTAAGCAGACGATTGCTTTTACTTTTCTTTTGACTAAATCTTCAATTTCGGTATAGTCATTACCTTTATCTAAACCTCCTACAATCCAAACGGTCGGAGTTTTCATGCTTTCTAAAGCATAATACGTTGCATTAACGTTGGTTGCCTTGCTGTCGTTGATGTATTTTACACCCTCAATTTCAGTTACAAGCTCCAGTCTGTGTTCAACCGCCTGAAAAGTCATTAATGAATTTCTTATACTTTCATTATTGATTTCCAATATTTTACCGGCAATTGATGCAGCTAAACTGTTGGCAACGTTATGCGTTCCAATGAGAGATAATTCATCAATTTTCATTGAGAAGTTATCTTTCATTTTTACTTCAATGGTATCGCCGTTAATGAAACCTCCTTCTTCCAGTTTTTCTTTGGTGGAGAAAGGAATCATTTTCGCTTTAATTTCTAATTTTTCAAGAATATTTTTGCTCATTTCATCATCTTTATTGTAGATGAAAAAGTTGTCATTTTCCTGATTCTCCGTTATTCTGAATTTAGCCAGAGCATATTCTTCATAGTTGTAATTGTACTGATCCAGATGATCCTGTGACAAATTCAGCAATAAAGAAATATACGGTCTAAAATTCTGAATATCGTCCAATTGGAAAGAGCTTACTTCCAGAACATAATATTCATGGTTTTCATCGGCAACCTGCTTTGCAAAGCTGTACCCGATATTTCCGCCTAAACCTACGTTTAATCCGTCGTTTTTCAGGATGTAGTAGATGAGAGACGTTGTTGTTGTTTTTCCGTTGCTTCCTGTGATGGCGATGATTTTCGCATCTGTAAATTCCGAAGCAAATTCAATTTCAGAAGAAAGTCTTATTCTTTTCTCGTTAATTTTCTGAATCATTTCTGCCTTTTTCGGAATTCCCGGACTTTTTACAATCCAGTCGGCGTTTAAAATTCTTTCTTCATCGTGGCTTCCTTCTTCGAATTCAATTTCATTCTCGTTCAGAAACTGTCTGTAGTTATCCTTGATGGCACCTTTATCGGAAAGAAAAACTTCCATTCCTTTCTTTTTTGCCAGATAGGCAGCTCCGCAACCACTTTCTCCTCCTCCTAAAACAACTATTTTCATATTTATTCTTTTGTAAAATGTAAAATGTAAAACGTACAATGTATCTGGTGTCTTTTTACATCAATACTTTTTACTTTTTACAAAATTTATCTCATTTTTAATGTGATCAGACATACAATTGCCAACATTACTCCTATGATGATCATTCTGTTCACTATTTTACTCTCATGAAAGCCTCCCTTCTGATAATGGTGATGTAAAGGGGACATTCTGAATAGTCTATTGTTTTGGGCATATTCGAGCCCGAATTTTCTTTTTCTGTATTTAAATACGACAACCTGAAGCATTACGGAAATATTTTCGATCAGGAAAATTCCGCAAAGGACAGGAATCATGAGTTCTTTTCTTAAAATAATCGCTAAAACGGCAATAACTCCGCCTAACATCAAACTTCCGGTGTCGCCCATGAAAACCTGAGCCGGATAGGTGTTGTACCAGAAGAATCCGATTACGGCTCCTACCATTGCGACCACGAATATGGTGGTTTCTCCCATGTTGGGAAGGAACATAATATTCAGATAATCAGCGAAAATGATGTTCCCTGAAAGATAGGCAAACAAGCCGAGCGTTAGTAAAATAACGGTACTGGTTCCTGCGGCAAGACCATCAATTCCGTCGGTAATATTGGCTCCGTTTGAAACAGCCGTTACGATGAAAATCACAATCGGGATAAAAACAATCCAAGCCCATTCGTGAGCATCTTTATCATTCATCCAAAACAGAATTCCGCTGTAATCGAACTCATTGTTTTTAGCAAAGGGAACGGTAGAAACAGTTATTTTTTCGGTAGGCATAAAGTTTTGCTCTACATTATTTCTATTTACCACTTTTGCATCTGCATATTTTCTTTTTACGGTAATATCGGAATGAAAATACATGGTAATTCCTACGATCAATCCCAATCCGACTTGTCCAACAATTTTGAATTTACCGCTTAAACCGTCTTTGTTTTTTTTGATCTTTTTTAAATAATCATCCAGAAAACCTATTGCACCCATCCATATCACGGAAACAATCAGAAGAACAATGTAAACGTTTGTAATTCTGGTAAATAGCAAAACAGGAATTAACGTTGCCAAAATGATGATAAGACCTCCCATTGTTGGAGTACCTTCTTTTTGCTTCTGTCCGTCCAGACCAAGATCACGCACCAGTTCTCCCATCTGTTTTGCTCTCAGATAGTTGATGATTCTTTTTCCATACACCAAAGCGATGGTTAAAGAAAACAGAACCGCCATTCCTGCACGGAAGGAGATGTATTTCAACAGTCCTAATCCGGGAACGTGGATTCCCATGCTGGTTAAATATTCGTATAGGTAGTATAACATTTCTTAATTATTGATGTTTGATAATTGATGATTGATATCTAACCGATATTAAATAATCTTACTCTTTAATTTGTTCTTATAAGTTGATGTTACTTTCAGAATCTCCAAAGATTCATTCATAAGTTCATCTGTCATTATTTTTGAAGCTATATTAACTTCCTGAATTACTTCCAGCCAAAATACCGTTTCGTCTGCCTCTTCTACGACAATACAAATTTTAGCATATTTCTCTTTATCTGATCTGGCTCTGCACATTGCTCTGTAATTGGCTGCTACAGAACTTGCTGAACGAAAAATCTGCTTTCTGATTACGGATACTTTATCAGAATACGGCAAGTCTGATAAACTATTGATTATATTTATTGCTAAAGTTTTTGTTCTTTGAGCAAAAATCTGATTGTAATTATTTTCCATCATTAATCAATTATCAATAATCATTTATATTTATTTACTCATAAGCTGCCACAGCTCATTAATGGTTTCCTTGTCGTCAAAATGATGTTTCACGCCGTTTATTTCCTGATAGGTTTCGTGTCCTTTTCCGGCTACGAGAACGATATCTTTCGGTTCTGCAAATTTTATCGCCATTTTGATGGCTTCTTTTCTGTCCGGAATGGAAGTGTACTTGCTGAAATTCTGAGGTTCAACACCGGCTTCGATTTCTTTGATGATTGCTGCCGGATCTTCCGTTCTCGGATTGTCTGAGGTGATGATTGCCAACGTTGATTTTTTCGTGGCAATATTTCCCATTTCAGGTCTTTTTGAATGATCTCTGTCGCCTCCGCAGCCGAAAACGGTGATCAGTCTTTCGTTTTTTGTTCTGATATCATTAATGCTGTCCAGAATGTTTTCCAATGCATCCGGAGTGTGTGCATAATCTACGATGAAGAAAATTCCGCCGTCTGATTTAAAGGTCTCAAATCTTCCGGACACTCTTTTTAGTCTGCTGATTGCCTGTAAAATTTCGTCTGACTCAAAACCCAGCTCGGAAGCAATTCCGAAAACCAATAAGAGGTTGTACACATTGAATTTTCCGGTGAGTGTTGTCCAGAATTCTTTTCCGTTGAAATTCAACAGCATTCCGTTGAAATCCACTTCCAGTAATTTTCCATGAAAATCTGCCATTGTCTTCAAAGCATAAGACCTTTTTATGGCTTTTGTGTTCTGAAGCATGACATTTCCGTTCTTATCATCCACATTGGTGATGGCAACCGCAGAATCTTCCAACTGATCGAAAAATCTTTTTTTCGTTTTCAGATATTCGTCAAACGTTTTATGATAATCTAAATGATCATGTGTAAGATTGGTAAACCCAGCAATTTTAAAGTGAAGTCCCTCGATTCTGTTTTGGGCAATTCCGTGGGAGCTTACTTCCATAAATGCGAATTCACAGCCTTCTTCAACCGCCTGAGCTAAAATTTTGTTGATGGTAATAACATCAGGAGTGGTGTGTGTTGCCGGAATGATCTTTTCTCCGATTCTGATTTCAACGGTAGAAAGCAAAGCGGAATCATATCCTAAATTTTTAAAGACATCAAAAAGCAGGGTAGAAACAGAAGTTTTTCCGTTAGTTCCTGTTACTCCGATTAATTTTAGTTTTTCTGAAGGATTACCGTAGAAATTGGAAGCTAAATGACCTAAAGTTTTGGATGAATCTTTTACTTTAATATAGGTAGCATTTTCATTGAGATGTTCAGGAAATTCTTCGCAAACAACTGCTGTTGCTCCTTTTTCTACCGAAGATGCAATAAATGAATGTCCGTCCACAACCGTTCCTCTCATTGCGATGTACAAGGAGTTTTCCGTAACCTTTCTGCTGTCGAATACCAATTCTGAAATTTCACGGCTGTCGTCACCATGAATTTCTAATACCGGAATTCTTTTTAATAAATCATTTAACTGCATTTCTCTTTATTTGTTCCATAAGTTTCACTTACGGTTATTCATATTGAACCCTTCGGGTTCTTCTCTTTTTTAATTCTGCAGAGACAGATAAATTCTCTGGTTTCTGCTTATGGTTGTGCCTTCTGTCGGGAACTGTTCTTTAATTCTTCCAACACCCTTAAAATCTACACGGTAGCCTAAATTTTCAAGCTGTGGAATCACATTTTTACCGATGAGTCCTACTACATTTGGCATCTGTTTATTATTTACTGCGACTTTTACGTTAGGTTCTACCATTTTGTTCAGGTTTACCTTTTTGTCGACAAGCATTTCTCTTTCAATATTCTGAGGGGTTTTCAGAAATGTTTTTCCTGCAATTTCTTTAAATACCGGTGCTGCAACGGTAGCTCCATAAAACCCTTTTGATGTATTTGGCTCGCTGATCATCACATAACAGGTATATTTCGGATTATCAGCAGGATAGAAGCCTGCAAATGACGAGCGGTATTTCATAGGACCGGGAAGCCAGTATTCAAACCTTGCGGTTCCTGTTTTTCCTGCCATTTTTAAATTCGGTGTGAATATACTTTTTGCGGTTCCTTTTTCAACAGCTTTTGTTAAAGCATTGGTCATCATTTTGATGGCTTTTTCAGATGCCATTTTGTTGACCATTACTTCCGGTTTTGCCGTGTACATTACTTTCCCGTCCTTCATAATTTTATCAATGAATAAAGGCTTCAGCATTTTACCGTTGTTTGCAACTCCGTTATAGAAAGTGGCTAACTGCAACAGGTTTATGTTTGTAGAATATCCGTAGGCAATGGATGCGAGAGTTGCGGCATTCCATCTTTTGCTTTCGGGAGTTAAAATTTTTGGTTTTGTAATTCCCGGAAGTTCAATATTCATTTTATCGAATAGTTTCCACCTTCTTAAATGATCTAAGAAAATCTGAGGCTTTTCGGCGTAATATTTTGTAATCAGTTTTGCAGAACCTACGTTGCTGGATTTAGCCAACACATCACTGATGTCATACGTTCCGCCACCGTGACCGTCTGAAATTCTCTGCTTTGCGTATACCCAGATTCCGTTTCCTACATTTACGGTTGTATTTTCATCAATGAAACCGTCATCCATTGCTGCTAAAAGTGAAATGGTTTTAAAGGTAGAACCCGGTTCTATATTGTCTTTCAGGGCATAATTGTAAGAATCTACATAATCTCCATCATCAGTTCTTCTTAAATTAACCATGGCGCGGACTTTTCCCGTTTCGGTTTCCATTACAATCACGGTTCCGTGTTTTGCTTCGAAGTTCACGAGCTGTTTCTGTAAAGCGGAATGTGCAATATCCTGAATTCTAAGGTCTAATGTGGTATAAACATCTTCTCCGTCAACAGGTTCCTGTACCTTCCAGTAATCAATTGGTTTCCATTGGGAAGAATTGATTCTCTGCTCCAGTCTTTTTCCGTCTGTTCCTCTTAAATATTTAGAGAAAGCGCCTTCAAGACCTGCTGTATGAACGCCGTCGTCCATTCCGATGGTTCCGGCTCCGATTTCTGAGGTAGCCAATTCTCTTTTATAGTTTCGGTCTACGATAAAACCTCCTTTGTTTTTGCCTTTCTTGAATATCGGAAATTTGCGGATTCTGTCGTACTGGTCAAAATCAAGTCCTTTAACTAAAGTGTAGTACTGATTTTTCTTTTTTCTCTGCTCATCGAATTTCTTTCTGAATTCTGCTCTTGGCTTTCCGAACATTTTGCTGAGAGAATCTGTTAAAGCACCAATATTGTTGGTATAAATGGTGTCTTTCATCGTTTTGAAATCCAGATAGATGTCGTAACGCATGACGGTTGTTGCCAGAATAGAACCGTCTGACGCAAAAAGATTTCCTCTTGCTGCTTTTAAAGTGGCTTCGCGATAGTTTTTGTTGATGTAATCGTCTTTAATTTCCTGAACGTTCGTATTCTGAAGAATAACGATGCGCGCAAGGAACATTACAAACACGCACAAAGCCACCACTGCAAAGAGGTAGCCCCATCGTAACGTTTTCTTACGTTTGTTGTCGTATTCATTTTGCTTTTGCATCTGTACTGTCCAGTTTTATTAGCAATTTATGAGGATGGTTTTCGAGGGTCATTAAAGAATCCCTAGCAACTTCTTTCCCCAACTCCGATTCCATTTTTACTTTGATCAGCTTACTTTGTGCGTAAGCGTTTCGCGATTTATATTCTTCTGTTTCTTCTTTGAGTGCGTTAACAATTTTAATTTTCTTATTGACGAGATGATTGCTGTAGATCATTGCCATCATCAATACAAACAACAGCAGAAAATACTTGTAATGTATTTTAATCTCATCACGGTTCAGGAAATTTCCTTTTATAATATCTATAAAAGTTAATTTCTTCTGAGGACGATTTGTTGTTCTTTTTGCCAATTTAAATGTCAATTTGTTTTGCAGTGAATTCACTTCGTGGTTAATTGTCAAGTTTTCTGAATTGAACTAAAATTGACGATTCACAATTCACATATTCACTTTTATACTTTAATTCCTGTTCTCATTTTAGCACTTCTGGCTCTTGAGTTTTCTTCAATTTCCTTATCATCGGGAATGATGGCTTTGCTCTTTACCAGCTCGAATGCTTTTTTATAATTTCCGTAAATGTCTCTTTCGGGTTCTCCCTCGAACATTCCGTTTTTCAAAAATCTTTTTACCAGTCTGTCTTCCAGAGAATGGTAAGAGATGACCACCAGTCTTCCTTCGGGTTTTAAAACGTTGTATGCCTGTACGAGCATTTCTTTTAAAACTTCCAGCTCCTGGTTTACTTCAATGCGTATTGCCTGAAACAACTGGGCATAAAATTTATTTACTTTATGCGGCGGAAGATAACTGAATAGTTTTTTCAGATCTTCCGTTGTATCGATGCTTTTTGTTTTTCTGTGATGAACGATATCTCTTGCCAGTTTTCTTGCTTCTCTCAGTTCACCGTAATAATAAAAAATGTCGGCAAGCTGCTCTTCATCGTAATCATTAATCACTCTTTTGGCATCAAGACCCTGCATTACATTCATTCTCATGTCTAACGGAGCATTGCTTCGCGTAGAAAAACCTCTTTCTGCTTCATCAAACTGATGTGAAGAAACACCCAGATCAGCCAGAATTCCGTCCACCTGAGAAACTCCGTAAATTAATAAAGAGTTTTCCAGAAACCTGAAGTTCTGATTAATGAGCGTAAATCTCGGATCATCAATTGTATTTTTAAGTGCGTCCAAGTCCTGATCGAAACTGAACAGTTTTCCTTTATCCGAAAGTCTGCCCAATATCTCTCTTGAATGGCCGCCGCCACCAAAAGTACAGTCCACATATATTCCGTCTGGATTCGTCACCAAATCATCAACACTCTGCTTCAGCAAAACGGGGTTATGATACATGTTTTTAGTTGTGTTTTTTTACGTTTTTACAACGCAGTTATTCTTCTTCGAATGTGCCCATTACATCTTCGGCAAGATTCGCAAAATCGTCTTCACTGATGGAGATTACTTTTTCGTAATCGTCCTTATCCCAGATTTCAAATAATTCTCCTGCACTGGTAATGACAATCTCTTTCTGAAGATTTGCAAAAACAGTAAGGTCTTTAGAAATCTGTAACCTTCCGGCGTTATCCAGCTCCGCAATTTTTACACCTGCCGTAAACATTCTAATGAAATCAGCATTCTTTTTAATGAATCTGTTCAGTTTATTAATTTTGCCCATCACTTTATTCCATGCATTCATGGGGTAAACTTCCAGACAGGGTTGGAACACAGATCTTTTGACTACAAACGCCTTGTCGTCGAAGTTTTCCATCTGTTTGATTAAAGAGGAAGGAACTTTTAACCGGCCTTTGTCGTCAATTTTACACTCATATGTTCCAATGAAACTGTTCATTTGGGACAAATTTATATAATAATTTCTAAAATCTCCCACTTTTTCCCACTTTTTCCCTTAATGTTAATAAGTTTTATTAAAGATTTAATTTTGATGGTGTAATAGGTTGATATGTTGGATGTTGATAAACCTCTTATTTACGCCATAATAAATAGATTTTCAAAAAAACCGTTAAAAAAGAGTTTGGTATATTATTTTTATTTTAAATTAGGGTAATCAAAATATTTTTGAGGTTTAATTTGTATTTTTGCAAGGCTTTATTAAGGCATTTTATGATATTTAGTACAAAAAAAGAAAAGAAATATACTTTCGTTGAAGCAGGGGAAGGACATCCATTGGTGCTGTTGCACGGGTTAATGGGTGGTTTGAGTAATTTCGATAAGATGGTAGATTTTTTTTCAGACAGGGGGTTCAAGGTATATGTTCCTCAGCTGCCGATCTACGATTTGCCGGTACTCAATACTAATCTTACGACATTAGCAAAATATATTGCCAAATTTATAGAAACCCATATTGAAGCTCCTGTAACCATTGTAGGAAATTCCATGGGCGGTCATATCGGTCTTATTCTTACACTGGCAAGACCGGATTTAATTAAGAATCTTGTTCTTACGGGAAGTTCAGGGCTTTATGAAAGAACTTTCGGAGACAGTTTTCCGAGAAAGAATGACCGTTCCTATATAAGAAAGAAAACGGAAGAGGTTTTTTATGATCCTTCTGTGGCTACCGAAGCTTTGGTAGACGAAGTTTTCGCAGTGGTAAATGACAGGATGAAGGGAATAAAAACCGTAATGTTGGCGAGAAGCGCGATCAAACACAATATGCTGAATGATCTGCCAAAGATTAAAACACCAACCTGTCTGATCTGGGGAAAACAGGATAATGTAACTCCTCCTGAGGTGGCGGAAGATATGCATAAATTTATTCCGAATTCAGACCTGTTCTGGATCGATCACTGCGGTCATGCAGCGATGATGGAAAAGCCGGATGAATTTAATGAAATTCTTTATAACTGGGTAAAAGATAAAGTTTAATTACAATATAAAATGACCATTAAGAGCTTTTCTTAATGGTTTGTTTTTCTAAAAATATTCAACAAAAATGGTTATTAAAACAGCAACATTTGTAAAGAGCAGCGGAAAATGGCAGGATTGCCCGGAACCGAATCTTCCTGAGTATGCTTTCATCGGAAGATCAAATGTAGGAAAGTCTTCGCTCATCAATGCAATGATGAATCATAAAGATCTGGCGAAAACGTCTCAGACTCCGGGAAAAACCCAGCTTATCAACCATTTCTTAGTGAACGAAAACTGGTATCTTACGGATTTGCCGGGTTACGGATATGCAAAAGTTTCGAAATCGATCAGAAAGGATTTTGAAAAGCTCATCACCAATTATATTCTGAACCGAAGAAATCTGGTTAATCTTTTTGTTCTGGTAGATTCCAGACATAAGCCTCAGAATATTGATCTGGAATTCATCCAGTGGTGCGGTGAAAGCGGCGTTCCGTTTTCCATTGTGTTTACAAAAGCAGATAAGCTGAAGCCGAATGTTGTGATAAAAAATGTGGAGGATTATAAAGCAGAGCTTCACAAAACATGGGAAGATCTGCCAGAACTGTATGTAACCTCAGCAGAAAAGAAGGAGGGTGGTGATGAAATTTTAAGTTTTATCCAGAAAACCAATGAATTTTTGATCAATAATAATGTAAGCTTTGATGAGTAATATTGTCTGGAAAATAAAAACCTTCGACGAATTTACGGTTCCCGAACTGTATGCGGTTTTAAAAGCCCGGATTGATGTTTTTGTAGTGGAGCAGAACTGTCCTTATCCGGATTTAGACGGCTATGATCAGAAAGCAGTTCACATCTGGGCAGAAGAAGACGGAGAAGTTTTGGCGAACTGCAGGATTTTCGACAAAGGAATAAAATATGATGAAGCTTCAATAGGACGAGTTTTAACCACAGAAAAGGCGAGAGGAAAAAACTTAGGCAGACAATTGATCCAATATGCGGTTGAAACGATCGAAAACCGTTTTCGGACTTCTGAAATCAGGATTTCTGCGCAGGATTACCTGCTGAAATTTTATGGAGATTTCGGGTTTAAAGATACGGGAAAAAAATATCTGGAAGACGACATTCCGCATACGGAAATGCTCAGAAAATAAAGAAAAGCGAGGAATTGATTCTTCGCTTTTTTGTTTAGATCATGTGTTGGGTTTTTCGCCAAGACGCAAGAAGCTGAATATATATTTTATAAAAAGCGTAAAGATTTTATCTTTAAACTAATTTCAGAATTAACCGCAAAAGGGACAAAAGATGATGTTAAAGCGAATTTCCAAGATAATCAAAGTGCTCAAAAGAATAAAAATCAAAGATTTTTAAAAACTATTGTTTTCTTTTTCATTTGTAATGATCAACTTTAAATAAAAAATTTAATAGATCTTTTGTTCCTTTTGCGGTTAAATAAAAGTTTAAACAGACTTTTTGATAAAATTGATTGAAAAATCTTTGATTTTTTTAACTTATGTGTTCTTTTCTTTCATTTAAGCTTTAAACTTAAACCATTAAAGTATTACCATCTTTTGCACCTTTAGATAAGTTTACTATTTAGTACACTAAAATATGCAGTGCATGAATAAAAATACAGTGAGCAACAACAAAAACATAGTGAGCAACAACTAAAATGTAGTGAGTAATGACAAAAATACAGTGAGCAACAACAAAAACATAGTGAGTAATAACAAAAATGGAGTAAGCAATGACAAAAATACAGTGAGCAATGATAAAAATATACTGCGCTAAACTAAAAATACGCTGTGCTAAAGCAAAAATGCCGAGAACCGAAATAAAAACATAGCGGACTAGAATAAAAAGTACAAGAAGTATAATAAAACGGTTGGAGGAAGTCTTATAACTCAATGATGTGGGTTGAGAATCGTATGTATAAAAAACCATTCTCAGACAGAAGGTCGAGAAAAAACATAAAAAAAAGGCTGTTTTCACGAGTTGTGATACAGCCTCTAATATTTTTATTTTCCGGAAATGGCTTTTAAGATAATAGGTTCCAAATTGGAAGGAAGATCCGCAGATTTGATCTGATAATTTTTAATTTTCATTTCTTTGAACCAGTTTTCCCAGTATTCTTTGATGACGGCTTCTTCGAAAGGATTTCCTTTTTCCGGATTGATTCCTAAGACGATGACTTCGAGGTTGTTCAGATTATCATTGGCTTTTACAAAGCCGAATTTATTTTTTTCTATAACTTCTTTAAAGTTGGAAGTCGTAAGATGATTGGCATTGATGAGTTTGCCGGTAAGATAAGAGGTTTTGCTCCCTTCCGAAAATTTTGTGTTTTCGTGATACATATATCCGTCGGTAAGAATAAATAATATGTTTCTGTGGTCGTTTTTAATGCAGTAATCCTTTACCTTATTTTTAAAAAATTCCCAAATGTCAGAACCTACATAATTTCCGTCTTTTATGGCTGACTGATAGATCGTTGTCGGTAATTCCGAATATTTTTTATCCACCTGATCAAAATAGTTTCTGGGAGTGTTTTTATCAAAGGAAACTTTCAGCTCTTTGGTAAGTTCATTCATTTTCGGATCTAAAGGTTCCGGATTGAAGAAAACCTGCATCTGATCTTCGTAGGTAATGATTTTTTTAGATTTGATGTGGTTTAAAAATCCTTTTTCAATGGCTTTGATGTACTCGGTATCTCTCTGGAAATATTCCATTGTGGGATTCGGGTTCGTTTTAGGATCGATTCTGTCGGATAAATCAATTAAAATACTCAGGTTGATGTTGTTGGGATCAGCAATAACGGTATCTTTTTTCTCATCATCTGTTTGTCTGGGTTCATGTTTATTGCATGAAACCAAAGAAATAATCATTAATAAATAAAATATTTTTTTCATATTCTGTAATTTATAAGGATGATAAATAAACAAGGTTCTGATTATCCGAATTGGCTCCTACAGTTTCCAGATTGGTATTATACGTAGAAATGCATTCATCAATCATGGTCTGTTTTTCCGTTCTGGAAACGGCAATTTTCTCTCCGATAAACGTGATCCAGCCCTGAACATATTCCGAAGCATACAGCTTGTAATCTTTGGTCGGAATAATTACGCCGTCGATAATATTCTGAAGTTCCTCAATTCTTCCTCTTATTTTAATGATGGATTCTTTTATATTTCCGATAGCCGCAAGAATTTCTTCAATTTCTTTCTTTAAAACATTAATTTTTTCCTGAAAAAATTCTACTCTTTTCTGTCTGATTTCCTGTTCGTTTTTAATCTTATCCTTTTCGCGGTGCTCTTTCATTACAAAGTCGAAAACGAGTCCCCAGATAATATACACGATGAATCCTGCGAAGATAATTTCCCAAAACTGATTTTTGGTAAAAGCAATTTTAAGATCGAATGGAAGAGAATCAAAAGTTTTTTCTACATCATATATTTTTTTTTCAATTTCATACGCTAAAATGACATCAAAAATAAAAGTCACAATAAGTAATAAACCGAGTTTGATATAATTGGCTGTAGTTTTATTCTCTCCAAACATATGGATCAAAAAACCTAATCCAAGAAATACAAAAGGAATTAAAACGACAAAAGCAGCTTCGGTTGAACCATCATTTCAGGCTTTAGCTAATGCCTGTGGATCAAAAACACTTTGTATCACAGTGCTTTTTGCGTCAAAACCTTTAAAGAATGCAGAATAGGAAGTTGAAATATAAAATACTCCTAAATATAAAGTTATCGGGATTAAAAGAAATAGCCCAATGATAAATTTTGCTGAAGCTCCTTTTGTGGCTTTTACATTATATTTTTCGGGATTTCGGGGAAGATCAATGATTTCTGAGTTTAAGGTTTCAATGGTTTGCTGATGGCTTTCTACTTCCCTGTTTTTGGTTTTCAGCTGTTCTTCCTTGGTTTCCTGCGAAACAATGAGTGCTTTAATTTCTGTTTCGCGGTTCTTCTGTTCATTCACATAAGACTCTTTCAGCTGTTGCTGTTTTTCCACCATTTCTTTTTCTTCATTCTGAAATTTCGAGTAAACGGCATCCAGACAGATGGAAAGGGTAGAGTGGTTTCCGCTGGTTCGGGAACTGTCCCGATAGCCAGATTCGTGGTAGGTTCTTTTGCGTGTTTCCTCAGAAGACTCTTCCTCCGTATTTACTTCAGTTTTCGGAAGCTGCTCTTCTTTGGGTTCTGCGGGAACAGATTTTAGTTTAAATAAATTTTTTATACTGGTGGTATCCATGATGGTTAGTTTTTTAGTTCATATAAAATTTCACTTTTAGGCTTTCCTGTTCGTATCGCCTCGATGAGGTAATCTACGATGGCGGTTACATTTTCTTCCATAAACCCGAACATCAGAACGTACTTTTGCATCGTGGTATATTCATTCGGGGAAACAATTCCGTCTGCCCAGATCATAACGGTAAGATCATATAGATAATCTATTTTTTCTTCGATTGTCTGCGGAATCAGCGACTTCATATTGATAGGGTTCAGAAGGATCTCGTCTAAATTTTTTGATGAAATGCCTCTTTCTTCGGCGCAGTTGTAAAGCATTTTCAGTTCAAGGGCACTGAAATCATCATCACAGATCGCCATTTGATACAGCCTTAAGAAATGCGCTTTAAGATGTTCCGTAATGTTGTTATTCTCCATGATTGTTTTCTTCCTTTGGTTTTTTAGGATTAATAATTCGGTCTCTGGATACAGCTCTTTGATGGATGGGAACTGAAGGCTGTGAAGTTTCCCCGGTAATTTCTTCTTCCTTTTTCTGTTCGGTTTTTTCCACGAAACCTATCAGCAGAAATAAAATTCCTGTAACAACATCAATCGGAATCCACACACTTTTCCTTAACAGATAAATGGGAAAGACAGGATTGAAAAGAATAAGGATGATAAGGAAAATTATACTGAAGTAATGCTGTTTAAAAGTTAATGTATTGTACAAAACCAATAAAGCTCCTGCGGAAACAAGGATTCTGAGAAAAGTATAATATTCTATAGGAAGTCTGAAGATACCGATGAAACAGCATAACGCACAGAAGGTGAGAAATGGTTTCATATGCTGTACTATTAAAATCCTGTCCGAAGGTTGTATTTGTAATTAAAACGGCTTTCAGACATGAACAGAAATGCAAAGAAATCGATAACGGAAATAATGACAGGAATAAAAGTCCAGCAAAATAACAGGTAAAGAATTCCCATAATGTTCTGCCCCAGATAAAATCTGTGGATGCCTATTCCTCCAAGGAAAAAAGCAAGTAAGGCGGCGGTAGATTTTGATTTCATAATTTTTTAAACTCGGGATAAAATTTCGTTTTTCTTTGTTTCAAACTCTTCCGGAGAGATAACTCCGCTTTCTTTTAGTCCTTTCAGTTTCTGTAATAAAGCAAAAGGATCTTCATTTTCAATCAGTAAAGGTTTCTTCTCCTCCTGAAACATCTGGGGCTGTGTAATAATAGGTGTTGCATTATTTACGGTAACTCCTCCTGCGGAAGCTCTTAAGGTCTCAAGATTTTTTTCTCTTCTTACGCCCCGCATTTGTTCTTCCACTTCCTGCGCAAACTGGTATAGCTTTCGGGCTTGGTTTTTAGGCAGGTAATCCATCATATTGGTAAAATGTTGTGTTGTTTTTACCATAAAAGTTGAACCTACAATCCCTTCCTTAATATGGCAGTCTGCAACATCTACCCAGCTGTAATCCTGAAAATCCATAGACAAACCAAAGTTTTTGGGTCTGCAGAAAATAATTCTTCTGTTGGTAAGCGCGATGCAGTCCGGAGATAAATTGAGTACCGGTTTTTTCTGAACGGCAATGTATTCCATAGTTTCCTGCGAGGTGAGCAGACTGTTGATTCTCCCTAAAAGCTTTTCGACGGCTTTTGGATCTTGTTCTTCATTTAAAAATTTTTTTAAGTTCATGATGATATTTTGTTTTTAGTTATTTTACATCCTTATAAAAAACATATCCTTTCTTCCCGGAAGATTTTACTTTTATTTTGTACCATGAACCTTCTTTGGAAAGCGGAACCAATTTTTCGTTTTTGTAAACTCTTGTTACTATTTTAGAGCTAAGGGATGGCTTTTCGTAAATATTGGTGGTTGCTATTCCGGTAATGTATCGGTTGGAACTAAGGTCTACGTTTACCTCATCAATAAAAACTTTTGGAGGTTTATTGGATTTTGTTTTTGAAGAAGTATAAGAATCGGAAGTTTTATGCTTCTTAGTTTTCCTTTTCTTTGCTGAACTTCTGCCGGAAGAATAACTTTCTGAAGAGCCGCCGCCGCAAACGCCGCAGGTTCCGCCGCTGCTGCAGTGTCCGCACCGTGAACAGCTGGAACAGGCTGTACAATTGGCAGAGCCTGTGCATCTTCCTTCGTGTCCTATATTGTCGTTTGCTTTAAAGCAAGAGTTCAAAAGAAAAGAACCGAAGGCGATTATAATAAAGGGTATTAGTTTTTTCATGGTTAATTATAATTTTCTAATGTCTGATGAAGCTGATTTCTGTAATTGTAGATTTCGTCCAGACTGTTTAATAAAACTTTTTCTCCGGCATCTTTTCCGTTGTGGAAAGTCTCCAGATATTTATTAGCGGTATTAAAATGCAGTCTGCAAAGCGGTTTTCGGTTGTTGTCGTCGAGTAAAATTCCGAAGTAAGACAACGTGTCTCTGTAAGCAATTCTTGAAGAAGGTATTTTCTCCCGCAGAATGGCTTTTACGATCTGGAAACCTTCCAGTTCCTCTTCTGTGGTTACAATTTTAGACTCGGTGGTTTCATGGATGGGCTGCGAAGTTTTTACATCATCTTCGCGCTGTTCGATCTGTTCATTAATGCTTAAAGCAGATTTTAGCCTGAAACTGATGGATTCATTAATAGAAGTTGTTAATGCTTTTTTGGCATATTCTTTAAACGAGATCATTCGGTTTGCTGTTAACGGCTTTTCGAAGAAACGGTTCACAAGAAGTTTTACCAGTTCATCGGACGGATTTTCAATTTCTTTTTCGAATTCTTTTCTGATGGCTTTGATGTATTTTAAAGCTTCCGCAGAATCCAGAATACTTTCCAGATTGTAGTCTTTTTTGGTGAAGCTTTCGAGAATTTTGATGGAACTGTCTTTTAAATCTTCAATATTGATGGTAAAAAACGGTTTTTCATCCATAATATTGGGCTTTTCCAGATCCGTGTAAAAATTGTAAACAATACCGTTCGTTAAAACACCAAATCGTGTTTTGGAAACGTGATAATACCGGTGAAGCTGAGAATTGTGTGCGTCTGCGCTTTCTTTCCAGTGTTTGCATTCGATGATGAAAATAGGCTCATCATTGTTTTTGATGACATAATCTACTTTTTCACCTTTTTTGGTTCCGATGTCGCAAACGTGTTCGGGAACCACTTCTGTAGGATTAAAAATATCATATCCTAAAATCTGAATAAAAGGCATCACAAAAGCGTTTTTTGTGGCTTCTTCTGTCCCGATCTGGTCTTTTAGCCCGATTACTTTCTGGTGAAGCTGTTCCAGTTTAATTTTAAGATCCATGATTTTATTTTTTTAAAGTTTCATCTGTAATTTCTGCTTCCGGAGCATTCTGTTTTACGGAAGCAATGCCGTTTTCCATGCCGGATTTTGTGCTGTAAAGCTGACTTTTTCCAATGATTTCGCCGTTTCTTGCTTTCAGAACGAAATAATCTTTTTGGTTTACAGCGATTCTTCTGTCGTATCTGAAATCGTACTGAGAGTTAATTTTTACAGATCCGATTCCCTTTAAACACGAAGCTTTCTGAACGTAGCCTTCGCTTGTTAAAATAATTTCACCGTTTGCGGCTTTCAGATTAAACTGATATTCTTTGTTTACTCTTTGTGTGATGACGAATTTTCCCATGGTTGTTGGTTTTTATGTGGTATGACATTCTTTAGAACATGTTTTGCATCCATTCGCTTTTGCATAGTCTTTTTTTGCTTCTTTTACTGCGCTTTCACAACTGTAAAACATGCCTAAATATTTCCTGTTATTCGGATTCGGAAGAAAGATACAGTCTTCATGATGTACTTCATGGTCTCCGTTTTCCTGAGCTTTTGTGTGTACGTAATATCTTTTCATAATAATTATTGTGGTTGTTTTTCTGTTCCAAAAGTATCACGCTTTGATGAGTAATTTTTACGGCTTTCCGTAAAACGGGCAAAAAATAAAAAACCTTTCAACAAAATTGAAAGGCTGTATTGTTTGATTGATATTTTTAGATGATTCCGATGTCTTTACAAAATGCGACCAATTGCTCATTGCTTTTAACACTGAGGTCTTCTTTCAGGCTGTTTAATCTTTTTTCGACACTGCTTAAACTTGACGGGTTGATGTTTTTTTCCTTAAGATGGGTTGGAATATTTTTTTGCAGTACTCCTTTGGAAAGTAGAGAGACAATAACAATATCATAGGCTGAAAATTCATAATTATTGAATTTTTTCATCTCCTGCTTCAGATCAAAAGAAAGATAGTTTTCTCCTATATAAACAGATGCGATAGATTTTTTAAGGTCTTTGGAATCGTTTCTGGCTTTCTGTACATACCCGTTGATCTGGTAGTCTGAGAAAAGATTTTCGATCACTCCGCTTTTACGTTCCGCCGAAAATACAATGACTTTAAGGTCCGGCTGTAATTCCTTTGCTTTTTTGATGAGGTCTTTACCGTCTTTAAGAGTCTGGGTGTGATGATCTTCCTCATAATAAAGATCTGTAATAAGCAAATCGTAGGGTTGCTTTTCCCGCAGTGCTTTTTGGATTTTTCCTATAGCATCATCACAGTAATATACATAATCTACTATGGGAATATTCAGATCCTCGAGTGTTTTCTGTACGGAAATATTGATGCTTTCATGATCTTCGGCTATTAAAATTTTTTTAAACATGGTTACAAGGTTTAATTAAATATAAAGGTTTAAGACCTCAAAAATAGATGCAATTATAATTCTTCCATTACGGATTCACGTAAAATAACGAAAAACAGTCAATTTTGATTTTTAAATTAAATCAGGCCAATATCTTTACAAATTACAATCATCTCGATATTGTTTTTCGCACAGAAAATTTCGCGGAGTTCATTCAGCCTCTTTTCAATCGATCGTATGCTGTATGGTTCCATCCGATGCTCTTTCAGATAAGTCTGAATTTCGTTTTGTTTACATCCTTTGGAAAGAAGCTCAAGAAGTTTAAGGTCGTACTCATCAAGATCACGGGGAATCTTCCGGATCGCATTTAAAATATCCTGAGACATCACGGTTTCCCCTTTAAATACTTTTCTAATGGTATTCTTAAGCTCTTTTCCGTCATTTCTTGCCTTGCTTACAAATCCGTTAATGTGGTACGTTTTATAAAGATCATCAATTATTTTCGATCGGCTTTCTACCGAAAAAACCACCACTTTAAGATCGGGCTGAATTTTTCTGGCTTCATAAATCAATTCCTGCCCGTTTTTCAGTTTCTGTGCAATGTGATCTTTTTTAAAAGAGAGATCCGCAATCAGCAGATCATAAGGTGCATTTTCTGCGGCTGCAGCTTTCAGTCTTTGAAGGGCTTCGTCACAATATGTTACAAAATCGAAACGCGGAATTAATAATTCTTCTAAGGTACTCATGATTCCCAGATTTGCTACTTCCTGGTCTTCAACAATTAAAGTTTTTCTGAACATAACAAAACGGTTATGAAGAAGGGAAGGAAATATTTACCTTCAGTCCTTTTTCAATTTTTGTTTCAAAAGTAATGTTCCCGCCGATTCCTTCTATGCGGGAAGCCGTATTGCGCAATCCGTTTTTATAAATAAGGTCTCCGGAAATTCCCACTCCGTTGTCTTTATACTGAATCTCTATATTTTGATCCGCTTTTTCAAATTTTACGGCTACATGACTTGCCTTACTGTGCTTTTTCATATTAACCATAAGTTCACGGAGTACCTGATAGATTTCTTCTTTTACCGGTGCAGAAATATTTGTCCAGACAGAGGAACTGTTTCCTGCCGTAAAAGTTTTTACACTTGCATTATTAAAGGATGCGATAAGTTCTGAAATTTCCTGACTGAACTCTTTTTCTTCACCCGCTTTTTCATAAGAAAGATTTCTGGATTTTTCATAGACAAATTCCAGTTCATCCAAAGTCTTTTCACGATCAAAATCTTCCTGATTTTCAATCTTTGCCATTACCTGATAAATCCCATTCGCAACTACATCATGCACTTTTTTCGATATTTTAAGCTGCGTATTTTTGACTTCGAGCTCCTTTTCTTGTTTTAATTTTAATTGTCTTCTTCTATACCAGATTATAATAAAGATAATTGTAACGATTAATGTAGCAACTCCAATTAAAAGTTTTAAAATGCTATTGCTTTTTTCGGCACTTTCTCCTTTAATTTTTTCAACATCAAATCTTATTAAAGCAAATTGATTTTTAGCTTTACTTCGTGAGATAGAAATGCTGTCGTTTAATTTTTGATATAAAAGAAAATATTGTTTTGAATTTATTGGATTTTCTACAATTATAAGTTTTTGTAACGCTTCTAATTGGTCATCAGGACTCTTAAGCTTTTTTGAAACTAAGTACATTTTATTTGCAAAAAATAAAGCAGAATCTACTTTATTCTTTTTTATATAATAATCAGCAAGATGAGCATAACTTGAATTTTGCCCCCAAAGATCATTTTCCTTTACTCGAATATCTAATGATTTGTTTAACTCCGGAATCGGATTATAGGCTTGATTTTTCAGCCATTTTGTTTTAGCTAAATTTGTTAAAGTCCGTGCATATTCTTCCTTGTTCTTACTAACATTTCTAAAGATTTGATTATAAATTTTTAAAGCCTTATCATAATCTTTAGTATCCTGAAGAACCCGAGCTTTATTATTTAAATAAATTTGAGTATCTAAAATATTATTTGAAAATTTAATAGCTTGATCATAAAATTTTAATGAACTTTCATAATCTTTTAAATTATAAGATGCTACTCCTAAATTGTTATAATTTGATTTTATAAATTCATAGTTTGAAGGAACATTTTTATTAAAATAGTTCGTTGCATCTAATGAGGTTTCTTGTGCTCCAAAATAATCTCCTTTTTCAGTTAAAATAATTCCAATATTAATTAAGCTTTTACCAGCTCCAATACTATCTTGATTTTTTAAAAAAAGATCTTTTGCTTTGTAAAAATTTATTAGAGCATTATCTGTGTCACCCTTATCTTTAAACTCCCATGCCTTATTATAAAATGAATTATTATTAGCATTTTCTTGTTTTTGATTTTGTGAACAGGATAAAATAAATAGTAAAATAATAAAATGTAGTGGTTTCAATGCTTTTTAGTTTTAACTAAATTAAAAAAAATAAGCGAAAGATTACTCCTTCGCTTATCTATTTAATAATTTATCTTGGAGGTGTTTGTCCTGTATCTCCACCTGTGTCTCCCGGATTAGTTCCAGTTCCCGGATTGGTTCCAGTTCCCGGATTGGTTCCCGTTCCTGGATCTGCCAATTGAGTTGTTGACTGTCCGTTATCATTGCTGTTATTGTTACCTGAAGTATTGGCATTATTATTCCCGAATGCTAATGAGATTAGCATCAATATTAAGTTTAACATTTTTTAAAAATTTTATAAGAGTTTGGATAATTTTCTTCCTCTCAGGAGATTAATCCCGAGCTGTACACTGTTAAAATTTTCGAAGCGCTTCTTAAATTTTTTTTGGGAAGTGAACCTTCAAAAACGGAAGAGAAACATCTGCTTCCCAACCCGGAGTTTTCTTCCGTTTTATCTGGCAATTTTTGAAATCAGTTTCGTAACTTTGTTGTATTCTGTTGTTTTAATTGTTTGTTTCTCACTGATTTCTGATACAAATTTCTGATAATTTTTTCAGGTAATTATGGACAAAACATAGACTTCAATGGACACTTATGGACAGGAATGCTTTACGGATTTCCGTAATGCGACATGGTAGAAAATCACCTATTTTGTAGTATCCTTAAAAAACTAATTATGTCCAAAAGAAAACAATTAATCAATTACGTTTTTGACCGTATTAAAGAAACATCTGAAAAGGATACAAAAAACGGATGGTCAGATGATCTTGCTGATGCAATCTATAATAAGTTGAAATTTAGAATTTCCGGTAGAACACTCTGTAGATATTATGAGGCTTATATTGATGGAAATAATGAAGAAAAAGGTATAGAGACCTTGATCCTTAATAGGTTGAGTCAATACTTAGACTTTAATGATTATGAAGATTTTTGTAAAACTATTGAAAAGAAAGGTGAATGTGCGAGTAAAACTACTGTGAAAATAGATGTCGATAACGAGGAAGTTTCTTCAGTAAATGGCATACCCAATGTTAATGTTACTATTAATAATACAAACTCAAATAACAATAATAATGATCAACATTTTAAAGTACCAGATTTTATAAAACAGAATGGTTTAGGTATTTTAGAGATGACATTTGTTTTACTAATGGTAACTGGAGGCGTTGCTTTTTCTGGTAATAAAGGAAAACGTGTCCGTTTTGTTTCAGACCCTCTTCCTCCTGCTGTTGAAAAACCATATATGTATTGGGATAGAGACCGATATATGGCAACAGACAGCAGTTATTTAGGACCTCAAAAGGATGTGATTCCAATGGATAGAACTCTATTTGTATACTTTAAAAAGATTACAAGACCTGATACACTTAACGAAAAAAACTCAATGCGGAAAGTCTGGTATGATAAAAGCAATAATCACGTAGAATTTTTCACAAATTTTGGACAGCATCCTGAAAACGGAAAAATGCTGAAAGATGTTTCGAAAGGCATCCTTGAAACGTATGCCGGAGAAAATGCGGTACTAGAAGAAGAATAGTTAAAAAAATCTATAAAATAGCTAACAGAAATTCGGGCGGTTTCCAAAGGAAACCGCCCGAATTCTATGATATTAACGCTCTCTAACTAGCGATATTAAAAATCGTCTGTGCTAAATTTTCTGCGATGACAGATCACGGATAAACAATAAATTATTGTTCATTCAGCATTCCCAGTTCGTCGAAATGCTTTTTAAACTTCTGAATTTTCGGTCCTACCACAGCGCTGCAATACGGCTGAGTCGGATTTTCATTATAATATCCTTGGTGATACTGTTCCGCCGCCCAGAATTTATCGAATTTCGTTACTTCCGTTACATAGGTTCCATGCCATCTTCCGGACTCTTTGGATTTTTCAATTGCCGCTTCAGCTTTTGCCTTTTCCGCATCGTCTTTGTAATAAATAACAGAACGGTATTGTGTTCCGATATCATTTCCCTGTCTGTTAAGCTGGGTAGGATCGTGAAGGAAAAAGAAAACATCCATTAACTGTTCATAAGAAATAACGGCAGGATCGTAAGTGATCTGTACCACTTCCGCATGTCCGGTTTCTCCGGTGCATACCTCTTCATACGTAGGATGGTCTTTGTGACCTCCCGAATATCCGGAAACCGCAGAATGTACTCCTTTCAGCATATTGAAACAGCTTTCCACACACCAAAAACATCCGCCCCCGAAAGTAATCTGTTCTAAATTGTTGTTATCCATAAATTAATTATTGTAATATCTTGTTTTCTCCTGTGACCGATGGAGAAAAAACCTATCAAAAATAAGGAAAAGTTTTTCAATCGGGCGTTCAAAATTCAAATTGTCATGATAGATGAGACAAATTTTTTCAAACACAATCAGCACAAATATTTCATCAAATAAAATTTAAAAATTTGCATTATCTGCACAATCTGCGAGAGAATTTAATAAAGATATTGGGATAGAATAGAGATCTTTCGACTGCTTCGCGCTCAGGATGACCGTGCTGCAAATTTGTTACTCACAGAGATTAGTATTAGCGATGTCATGCTGAGCCTGTCGAAGCATCTCTAAAGATGAAATTAAAACAAAAAAAGCACCCTTAAAAAAGGATGCCTGTATTATTTAAAATCTTTGCTGACTTTGCGTTAAAAATTTAATGGAAATCAGACGCAGATAATCAAAATGTTCCGGTTATTTTTCCCAGACTAAAGCACTTGCGCCTAAAATAGCAGCATCCGCTTCGTCCAGTTCACTGAAAACCAATTTTACCTTGTTTCTGAAAATAGGAAGTAAGTTTCTTTCCATATGAAGTTTGGTTGGTTTTAAAATAAAATCTCCTGCTTTTATCACGCCGCCAAATAAAAGAATGGCTTCCGGAGAAGAGAACATTACAAAATTGGCTAAAGCTTCCCCCAGTTTCTGTCCGGTATACCGGAACACTTCAATAGAAATCGGATCGCCCTGTAAAGCGCATTCGTGAACGGTTTTAGAATTAATGGATTCTTCAGGATACTGATTGAGTAAAGATTCAGGAAATTCGGCTCTCATCTTTTTTGCGGTAATCGCAATTCCGGTTGCCGATGCGTAGGCTTCAAGACAGCCTTCAGAACCCGTACTCCAGTGTTTTCTTCCGCCGGGTTTTACGATCGTATGTCCCAGCTCTCCGGCAAATCCGTCGTGTCCGTAGATGAGTTTTCCTCCTGCAACAATTCCGCTTCCAACGCCTGTTCCCAGAGTAATCATGATGAAATCTTTCATGCCTCTTGCAGCGCCGAAAAGCATTTCTCCGATGGCTGCGGCATTCGCGTCATTAGTAATGGTACACGGAAGCCCAAATTTTGCCGACATCAGTTCCGCAAAAGGGATGATTCCTTTCCACGGAAGATTGGGAGCCTGTTCTATGGTTCCTGTATAGTAGTTGGCATTGGGAGCACCGACCCCGATCCCATCGAAGTTTTTGTCTTTTCCGTGGCTTTCGATCAGAGGATAGACCGCCTCGTATAAAGCGTCAATATATTCTTCTACGGTAGGATAGGCTTCTGTACGGATGTTACCTTTTTCCAAAACTTCGCCTCTGTGGTTTACCACTCCAAATTTTGTGTTCGTTCCGCCAATATCAATTCCGAGCGCAACGTTTTTTGACAAATCTACTAATGACATTCTATTCTAAAATTCTAAAAGGTTAAAATTATAAAAAAGATTGTATTCTGAGACGATTAACCAAAGATTTATTTAAAAAAAATATTATGTTGTTTTCGGTGTTTTCTTTTTTCTTCTTCCCCACCAGATCATAAAGCCTGTAACGGGTAATGAGGCACAGATCAGACTTACAATGAAAGCAATGATCTTTGTGGGAAGTCCCAATATAGATCCGACATGTATATCGTAGTTGGCTCCGACTGTTTTTTCGCCGAAATTTTTGTCTTTCATATCGTGCGTGTGAAGCAGCTCTCCAGAGTTTTCATCAAAGATTAAACTGCTGCTTTTGTGATAGGAATAGGAGAGGTGTTTTACATAGACTTCAAAATTCGGATGTTCGTGGTCGTCCATATGTTCGTGTCCGAGATCAATAGAGAAATTATAGGAATCGGGATATTTTGCTTTAACGGTATTGCTTATTTTGTCTAAAGTTCCTTCGGTTCTCCATTCAATCGGTGCTTTTGTTGTGATGGATGAAAAGTCGGGATAAGCGGTTTTTCCTCCTGAAAAGATGAAATATATTGATGACTGAACGAATAGAAAGGCGTAAAACAATCCGGTTATGGAGAAAATCAGCGCGAAAACGGAAGCATAAAAACCTAAAACATTGTGAAGATCATAGTTTTTTCTTTTCCAGTTTTTTACATTTTTCCATTTGAAAGAGAAACGCTGTTTCCTTGCGGCTTTGTTTTTAGGCCACCATAGAATGATTCCGGAAATCAGCATGAATACAAAGATCAGGACAGGAATTCCCACAACGTAGGTTCCCCAGGATTGCTTTAAGAGAAAACTCCAGTGGATCATTTTAACAATCTGAAAAAATCCGTTTTTCTCGTCGTACGTTCCTAAAACCTTTCCGCTGTAAGGATTTACATAAGCTACTTTATAGATGGGAAATTCATCAAAATAATTCCAGCCTTTCGGATCGTGTTCGTACCAGTAGAAAAGATAGGACATCTTTTTATCAATCGGAATATTCACCCAATGCACAGGATATTTTTCTTTTACCTGCGAAACCACTGCTTTTTCGAGTGTTCTTATCGGAAGAACCTGTTTCTGATTGAAGTTCTGCTCGTTATGGTAGATCACGTCTTTTCTTGTCGCATTTTCAATTTCATCTTTGAAAACGTACAATGCTCCGGTTATCGAAATAATGAAGATCAGAAATCCAACTCCAAGACCGAGCCACAAATGCAGTTTTCCCGTCCATTTTTTAAAGGCATCCGGCTTTTTTTTATGATGATGCTTTTTCCTCATTTTTATTAAACTTTTAATGAAAGAAAAGTCAGCCTCCGGAAAGGCTAACTTTTATGATTGATAATTAAAATTTATATCCGACAGAAAGTCTGAAGTTTCTCGGGGCTTCAGCCTGATAATAATAGTAGGCTCCGTAAGGCGATCCCGAATAAAGGTACCTGTTGAAAACATTGAAAACATTGAGTCCGACTCTGAATTTTGTGTTTTCCCACGAAAGTCCCGCGTCAAATTTTACATAATCGTCCATGTCTTTCTGCGTTCCGCTATTTGCCCAGTTCCAGCTGCTTCGGTCTGCAAGATAGGTTCCCCCGAATGATAAGCCAAAGCCTTCCAGAGTTCCCTGTGTGAAGGTATAGTTCAGCCATCCGTTCATCGTGTGTTTCGCATAGCCCGGAATTCTCATTCCTACAGGATTGCTTACAGGATCATTGGATTCTGTGATTTTGTTTTCCGTGAAAGCATAGTTAAAGATGGCATTAAATCCTCTTGTGATTTCACCTTTCAGATCAAATTCAATTCCCTGAACTCTTGTTTTACCCAGATCAATGATAAAGTTTTCAAGAGCGCTGTTTGCAGGATCTGCAACCGTAGAATTTCTTTTGATGATATTGTATAAAGACAATGTGGTATTCCATTTTCCGCCGAACCAGTCTCTTTTTACCCCGACTTCCATATTATTTCCGGTAATCGGTTTAGGAATTCCTCCGGTTCTGAAAAATCCTGCCTGTGGAACGAAAGACTGATCGTATAAACCGTACACAGAAGTATTGTCATCAATCGAATAGCTTATTCCGATTCGCGGCGTAATTTTGTCCGCTTCTGCTTTGGTTCCGTAAGAATTTTCTTTCACATTCGTATAACGTGCAGCAAGGGTTAGCCTTAAAGCATCATTAAAGAATCCTAATTCATCCTGAATATACAATCCGGTATAATTTTGTTCAATAGTTCCGTATGGAGTTGCTCTGCTTTCCAGCGAAGTGCTTGTATCAAACTGTGCATATCCGTTGGAAGGCGGGCTGTATGTTGTGGAATTGATGTTAAAAGGCTTGGCGGCTGTATCCAGATTATGTTTCTGGTTCCAGTCTGCCAAATATTTTTTAGATCCGAGATCAAGCCCTGTCAGGATTTTATGCGAAACAGCTCCTGTTTTGAAATAACCGTTCAGAAATACCTGCCCGAATTTCATCACGTTGCTGGCTTCCCAGAAATAAAGCGTTCTGATCATGTCTCCATTCGGTAAAAATTGAGAAGGCCAGATGTCGCTTCCCAAGGTATATTCATTCACATAAGTAAGCTGTGAAGTCAGTTTCCAGTTGCTGTTAAATTTATGCTGAAGATTTACATTTACGGTATTATTATCCACATTGGTTGGCGCAATTCCGGGATCGGTCATGGTGTATTCAACTGGTTTCGTGGCATAGCCTTCATAGCTGAATACGTAGGCAGATCCTACTTCAGACATTTTTGCTTTCTGGTAAATATATTCTGCTGTTAAAGTCGTTTTATCGGTAAGATTTACCTTTAAGGAAGGATTAATGATGTATCTGTCATTAAATTCATAGTCTCTGAAACTGTTTTTATTCTGAGCCATTAAATTTAATCTGAAAGCCACTTTATCTGTAATTTTAGTATCTATATCGGCTTCTCCTCTGTACATATTAAAGCTTCCGAGAGTTACTCTTGCAGAACCGTTTAAAGACTGTCCTGTCGGTTTTTTAGTGACGATATTGTAAATTCCGCTCGGTTCTCCGTTAGACATCAAAAATCCGGAAGGTCCTTTTACAAATTCAATGTGGTCTACATAAGACATATCTTCGCTAAGCGGTCCCCAGTTTGAAGTTACATTTACTCCATTCATAAAAGCTGCGGCTCTGGAACCTCTCATATTTACTCTGGTGTACATGTCTCCCCAATGTTCAAGCCTCTGTGCTCCTGCAACGTTTCTAAGAACACCGTCTCCCAAAGTGGTAACCTGCTGATCTTCCAATGCCCTGTTTGTAATGATGGAAACATTCTGAGGAATCTTGATTAATTCTTCGTCCAGACGTATAGAAGAAGAACCTTCCTTTTCTACATATTTCTTGTAATACTTTCCATTTACAATTACCTCTTCAATATCATTTCCTTTAATTGAATCTTTTTCCTGAGCAAACGTTAGCATAGAACCTAACAGCGAAGCACAGATCAGTACATTTTTCATGAAACCCTAAATTTTTATGCAAATATATTGTTTTTAATTATTCTAAATAAATAATAAAATTGATTTTTGTCATAAAAACAAAAGGAGAGTGCAACAAAAAACCGCTACAAACTGACTTGTAACGGTTTTTAAAGTATGGTTAATAATTCTTATGCAGGAATTTCACCTTTGTATAAGAATGAGATAATCTCTTTGTTTAATTTATCAATCATTTCGCTGAATAAGTGGAAAGATTCCTGCTTGTAGATTACCAATGGATCTTTCTGCTCGTAAACAGCTCCCTGAGAAGATCTTCTTAAATCGTCCATTTCACGAAGATGAAGCTTCCAGTTTTCATCGATGATGGATAACGTAATGTTCTTTTCAAAATCGTTGATTAAGCTGTCGCACTGCGTTTCATAAGCTTCTTTAAGATCGGTTACGATCGTCATTGTTTTATGACCGTCTGTGAAAGGAACCTGAATCATTCTGAACATTGAACCCTGATTCTGATAAACATTCTCGATAATCGGGAACGATTTTTCTTTCAGTAAGTTCAGTTTCATCTGATAATCTTCCTGAGCCGCTTTGAATAAAATATTCGTTAAATCCTGAACCGTTTTATTCTTGAAATCGTTCTCAGAAACCGGAGATTCCATCGTAAATGTTTTGATGATCTCGTATTCGAAATCTTTATAGCTTCCTGTCGCTTTTCCTTTCGCAGCAATAGAATTTGCCACGTCAAAGATCATATTGGTGATGTCGTACTTCAGGTGATCTCCGAACAAAGCATTCTTTCTTCTCTTGTAGATAACGTCACGCTGTTTGTTCATTACATCATCGTACTCAAGAAGTCTCTTTCTTGTTCCGAAATTGTTTTCCTCTACTTTTTTCTGCGCTCTTTCGATAGATTTTGAGATCATGGAATGCTGAATCACTTCACCTTCCTTATGACCCATTCTGTCCATCATTTTAGCAATTCTTTCAGAACCGAATAAACGCATTAAGTTATCTTCCAGAGAAACATAGAACTGAGAACTTCCCGGATCTCCCTGTCTTCCTGCTCTACCTCTCAACTGTCTGTCAACACGTCTTGAATCGTGTCTTTCTGTCCCGATGATTGCCAGACCTCCTGCTTCTTTTACCTCTTTAGATAATTTAATATCCGTACCACGACCTGCCATGTTGGTTGCAATGGTTACAACACCCGGCTGTCCTGCTCCTGCAACAATTTCTGCTTCCTTCTTGTGAAGTTTTGCATTCAGAACCTGATGAGGAATTTTTCTTAACTGAAGGGCTTTTGATAATAACTGTGAAATTTCAACAGAAGTTGTACCTACCAGAACAGGTCTTCCTGCAGCCGTCAGTTTTTCAACCTCTTCAATTACAGCATTGTATTTTTCTCTGTTGGTTTTGTAAACCAAATCCTGTTTGTCATGTCTTAAAATCGGACGGTTGGTAGGAATTACCACAACGTCTAATTTATAAATTTCCCAAAGCTCACCCGCTTCCGTTTCTGCAGTACCCGTCATCCCCGCAAGTTTATTGTACATACGGAAATAATTCTGAAGGGTAATGGTTGCAAAAGTCTGCGTTGCAGCTTCGATTTTTACATTTTCTTTCGCTTCAATCGCTTGGTGAAGACCGTCTGAATAACGTCTTCCTTCCATGATACGACCTGTCTGTTCATCGACGATTTTTACCTCACCGTCAATAACCACATATTCATCATCTTTTTCAAATAATGTGTATGCTTTCAGCAACTGGCTCATCGTGTGAACTCTTTCAGATTTTTCAGCAAAATCAGAGAAAAGTCTTTCTTTAGCTTCAAATTCTTCTTCTTTAGATAAATTCTTAGCTTCCAGTTCTGCGATTTCTGTTCCAATGTCCGGAAGAACGAAGAAATTAGGATCAGAATTTCCCTGAGACATGTATTCAACACCTTTGTCTGTAAGATCAACCTGATTGTTTTTTTCTTCAATAACGAAGTAAAGATCTTTATCTACAATCGGCATATCGCGGTTGTTGTCCTGCATATACTGCGCTTCTACTTTCTGAAGCAATGCACGGTTTCCGCTTTCCGATAAGAATTTAATTAATTGTCTGCTCTTAGGAAGACCTCTGTAAGCCTGAAGCAATTTAAATCCTCCTTCTTTTGTATTTCCTGCAGCGATTAATTTTTTCGCTTCATTAAATATAGTGGAAACTGTTTTTTTCTGAACTTCAACAATTCTGTCGATAGAAGGTTTAAGAACATCAAATTCCTGTCTGTCTCCCTGTGGAACAGGACCTGAAATAATTAACGGTGTTCTTGCATCATCTACTAATACAGAGTCTACCTCATCCACGATCGCAAAGTTCAGTTCTCTTTGTACCAGTTCTGAAGGTGAAGTTACCATGTTGTCTCTCAGATAATCGAAACCGAATTCATTATTCGTTCCGTAGGTAATATCTGAATTGTATGCTTTTCTTCTTCCGTCTGAGTTTGGCTGGTGATTATCGATACAGTCAATGCTCATTCCGTGGAATTGGTACAATGGTCCCATCCACGCCGAGTCTCTTTTCGCAAGATAGTCGTTCACCGTTACTACGTGAACACCTCTTCCCGGAAGTGCATTTAAGAAAATTGGAAGCGTACCTACCAAAGTTTTACCTTCTCCAGTCGCCATCTCAGCAATTTTTCCGCTGTGAAGAATTACCCCACCGATGAACTGTACATCATAGTGTACCATATCCCAGTTTACTGGAGTTCCTGCAGCGTCCCATGAGTTTTTCCAGACTGCCTGATCGCCCTGAATTTCCACGAAATCTTTTCCTGCGGCAGCCAATTGTCTGTCCCAGTCTGAAGCCGTTACGCGGATTTCTCCGTTTTGCGCCCATCTTCTTGCTGTTTCTTTCACCAAAGCGAAGACTTCAGGAAGAATCTGGCTCAGAACTTTTTCTTCAATTTCGTATGATTCTTTTTTCAGAGACTCAATCTTCGAGAAAAGCGCTTCTTTTTCGTCTACGTTTTTCGAATTTTTGATCTGCTCCTGGATCTGTTCTATCTGTGCTGTGATTTTGCTGGTTGCAGATTTAATATTTTCTTTAAACTCAGCAGTTTTATCTCTTAAACCGTCATCAGACAATTGCTGAATAGCGGGTTCAACAGCTTTGATTTTTGTTACAACTTTTTTTACTTCTTTTAGGTCCTGCGCTTTTTTGTCTCCCAAAAACCCTTTTAGAACTTTGTTTAAAAAACTCATAAATTTTTTGCTTTATGCTTAAAAGAATATCCTTTAAGCGTTTTAAATAACACTTATTGTGTAAAAAATAATATATAAAAAAGGGCAAAAAAGCTCTAAGCAGTGCCTAAAGCTTAATGCTTTTCATTAATATTCGTCTTCGTTCCAAAGATAATCTTCGTCCGTAGGATAATCGCTCCAGATCTCGTCGATCGCGTCATAAATTTCCCCTTCATCTTCGATTGCCTGAAGATTTTCTACCACTTCCATTGGTGCACCAGTTCTGATTGCATAGTCGATAAGCTCTGCTTTAGTCATTGGCCAAGGTGCGTCACTTAAGTATGAAGCTAATTCTAATGTCCAGTACATAATTTTTTAATTTTTTGCAAAAGTATAAAATTAGCTTATATTATATGCTTTTTTATACTTGATTTTCAATTCTTTTTGTTAAATTTTGTTCACCGTGTGCCTTCAGAAAGTGTTTAAAGTACTTTTTCCGGCTTACTGAGGTCATTTTCTCAAAAACCATTCCACAAATTTTTTTATGCCATTTTGGAAGTTTGTGTCAGGTTTGTAGCCAATTAATGTCTTTGCTTTGGTAATATCGGCATTGGTTTTCAGGACATCTCCGGGTTGCATTGGCAGATTTTTGCGGATGGCAGATTTTCCCAACGTCTTTTCGATGGTGGAAAGCATTTCGTTTAAATTAATTACTTCGCTTTCACCGAGATTAATGATTTCGTAAACGTCTGAATGATTTTCCAGATAGCGGATTGATTTTAAAATACCGTCAACAACATCATCAATATAAGTATAATCTCTCGCTGTACTTCCGTCTCCGTAGAAGGGGATTTCCTGATCTTCGGAAATTAATTTTGTGAATTTGTGAATGGCAAGATCAGGTCTTTGTCTGGGTCCGTAAACCGTGAAAAACCTGAGCTGGATCATATCTATTTTGTATAAATCGTGATAAACGTGTCCTAAAATTTCACCGCATTTTTTGGTTGCTGCATACGGAGAAATGGGATTGTCTACATTGTCGGTTTCAGAAAAAGGAATTTTTTCGTTATTTCCGTAAACGCTTGATGAGGAAGCGCAGACAAATTTATTGATATTGAAATCTTTACAGAGTTCCCAAAGATTCATGGTTCCTCGGATGTTTACTTCTTCGTATTCCAGAGGTCTTTCTATGGATGGACGCACTCCCGCAAGTGCAGCAAGGTGAATAACAGCGTCTATTTTATGATGGGTAAATATTGCTTCCAGTCCTTTTTTATCGCGGATATCCTGATAATACAATCTGTAGTTTTCTGATTGTGAAAGAGAAATTAATTTTTTAATATCATTATCTTTTCCGGAGTATTCAAAATCCGAAAAATATTGAATAGCGTCTAAAGTATTCTGAATTTTTATCTGATAGCTATAGAAATCATCAAAATTGTCAATGTTTATGACAGAATGTCCTTTTTTTAATAATTGTTCGGTAAGGTGGGAACCAATAAAACCGCTTCCTCCGGTTACAAGATAATTCATCCGTATGTTTTTCGTCTTACAAAAATATAAATTTACTTCGTGAAAAATATAATCATTAAATTTACTTAAAAAAGTAATATAAAATTAATATGCAGTTTCAAGGGCAAATTTTAAAGATGACGAGCTTCCACGATGAGCCGATCCAATATTATCTCAATCTTTCCGGTGATCTGATTCACATGAATGAACTTTTCGGAAAAGAACTTACCATTAAACATACAGGTTACCAATGCGTAAACTGTGGCGAAAATAAACCGATTTACAGAATGGGTTTCTGCAAAAACTGCTTTTTTGAAAGTCCTTATGCAAGTGATACCATCATTCGTCCTGAACTTTCCACAGCGCATCTTGGAATTGCGGAACGGGATTTGGATATAGAAAAGGAAATTCAGTTACAGCCACATACCGTTTATCTTGCGTACACGGGAGAAGTAAAAGTAGGGGTTACGAGAAATACGCAGATTCCTACACGATGGATCGATCAGGGTGCAACATTTGCGCTGCCGATTGCCAGAACGGAAAACCGATATGAAGCGGGAATGATAGAAGTTGCTTTGAAGCAGCATGTTGCCGATAAAACAAGCTGGAAGAAAATGCTTCAGGATGATTTTGAAGACGAGATAGATCTTGCCGATTTTCAGCAGAAGATAAAAGAATATTTTCCTGAAGATTTCCAGAAGTTCTACAGTGAAGGAGAAAATCTGTGGAGATTTGATTATCCGTTTGAAAAACCTGAAAAAGTAACTTCTTTTACTCTTGATAAAAGACCCGAATATACAGGGGAATTAACAGGAATTAAAGGGCAGTATTTAGGTTTCGACGGAGGCGAATTTATTAACTTAAGAGGACATGAAGGGTATGTAATTGAATTGACTGTTAAAAATTAATAGAATATTGAATTAAAACCAAATCACAAAAAATGAAAGGATGGGTAAAAAAATTATTTCTTGCTCTCGGAATTCTGTTTGCAGTTATCTTACTGGCAAATCTTGGACTGAATATATGGCTGAAAACAAGGCTTCCGCAGTACATAAAAAACAATACAGATTATAAAGTTTCCTACAAAAGTCTGGATGTGGATCTGGTGTCGGGAAATATTCTTTCCACAGGAATTACCGTAAACAGCAAAAATCCGCAAAACTTTAATGTTATCGGACTTCAGGGAACAATTGATACCCTGAAGATAAGCCGTTTCGGGATTTATGATGCCATCTTTAACAAGCAGATCAGTTCTTCGGATTTACTGTTGTCTAAACCTAATCTGAATATTATTCTTGCGAAACCGGTTGATACAAAAACAGGAAAGAAAAGAAATCCGGTACGTTTTGACAACATCCGAATCAATGAAGGAAATATCAGCATTTTCAGATTTACGAAGCAGAAATTCTTTTCTGTGCAGGATCTGAATCTGTATGTAGAAAATCTTCAGATGACGGAAGAAGCCGTAGAAGATAAATTGCCTGTCGTTTTCGATCAGTATACCATTAAAGGAAGTAATTTCTTCTTCCGTCCTGATAATGTGTATGCTTTGGCAATCAGTAAAATAGAAACGAGAAACGGACAAATGTCGATTGATCGGTTTCAACTCATTCCGCTCGTTACTTTTGAGCAGTTTAAAAAATACTATCCTAAGAAGACGCAGCTTTTTCAGTTTAACATCGAAAAAATGGAATTCAAAGATATTGTTCTGAAAAAGAATAAAATTTCTCTGGCAAACGCAAATTTTTATAATCCTGACTTTAAGATTTACACTACAGATGCAGCTCCGGTAAAGCCTAAAAAACCAGTTAATTTTGATATCGATCTCGAAGATATAAAATTGAATAACGCCACTGTTCAGGTGATGAAACATAACGGAGATCAGCTTCTCTATACCAAAAAGGCAAATCTTAACATCAATAAACTGAAGTTTGATAAAGAAACAAGAGAAGAGCTTATTCCGGTAGGCTATAAAGATTTTCAGTTTTCAGCGCAGGATATTTTGTACTCCGATCATCAGGATTTTAACTTAAAAAGCTTTACTTTAAATCCGAAAAAAGGAGAAATCCGAAATATTTCCGTAGTTCCGAATGGTTCAGCAGCAGGAAAAACCTCAATGAATCTTGTCGCAAACTATATTGGTTTCAACATCAATAAATGGGAATCCGTTGATAAGAAACTGAATCTTGATGTAAAAGATATTCTGGTAGATCAGGTGAAAGGAAGCATCAAAGCAGGAGAAATAAAAACAGCAAAAAAACCAGCCAATCTCAGTGGAATTCAGTTTCCGGTAATCATCAGAAAAGTAGTATTGAGAAATTCAGACATTACCTATGACAAAAACAATCAGCCGTTGAGTTTTAATAAACTGAATGCAACCATTAATGATATTCAGCTTACCTCAAAACCGGACAACTCAGGAATTGCGGTTGATGTAAAAAACTATGCGCTGACTTCAGGTAATTTCGCATACAAAACACAGTTTTATAATATGACTTCGGGTGCTCTGAAAGTGGATCAAAACAATATCCGACTTTCTCAGTTTGCGATGAAGCCTATCGTTTCGAGAGCCCAGTTTATCAAAATGATTCCCGTGGAAAGAGATTTATATGATATTAAAGTAAATCAGATCACAGCAAACGGAACATGGGATCTGTTTTCTGACAATAAATCGATTAACGCTTCTAATGTAACCATTGAGTCTGCCGATGCCAATATTTTCAGAAGTAAAATCCCGAAAGACGATCCTAAAGAAAAACCTTTGTATTCGAGATTGCTACGCTCTATAAAAATTCCGATGGTAATCAATAATCTGAATCTTAGAAACTCTGTTCTCGTGTATGAAGAAGATACGCCAGAAAGTGCGGGACCGGGAAAACTGACATTCAGCAACTTTAACATGAATGTTAAAAACCTCAACTCTGCCAAGATGAAAGGAAAACCGACAAGAGTAGACATCAAAATAGACTGTTCTTTTATGAAGCTTGCTCCGCTTTTCGTAAACTGGAATTTTGATGTTGCCGATCAGCGTGATGTGTTTGCTATTTCCGGAAGAACCTCCAATCTTCCGGCACAGGGAATCAATCCTTTTATCCGTCCTTATCTTCATGTAACGGCAACGGGAACCATTCAGGAAATGCTGTTCAATTTCAGAGGAGATCCAAAAGGATTGAACGGAAGTTTTAATCTGAAACATAAGGATCTTAAAATTGCCATTCTGGATAAAAACAACCGTGAAAAGAAAGGTTTTTTAACTGCCGTTGCCAATCTTCTGGTAAAAACAGATTCAGGAAAGCTTCCTGAAGATGTGCAGATAGAAAATGTAGAGAGAGATCCTACAAAATCCTTCTTCAATCTTTTCTGGAAAGGAATTGAGCAGGGATTGAAAAAAACTTTGATCGGAATTAATATCGAAGGCGCCAAAAAAACGGTTGAGAATGCCAAAAAGACAGTGAAAAATGTAAAAGAAGATGTAAAAGGCATGAAGCAGTCGGTAAAAGAAATAGGTCAGGAGATAAAGAATAAGCCCGATCAGAATAAAGAAGAGCAGCCCAAAAAAGAAACCGAGAAGAAAGGTTTCCTGAAAGGAATCTTTAAGAAAAAAGAAAAATCCGGAACTGAATAAGTCCGGATTTCATCGTATGTAAACTTTAGTAATTGTAATCTTCAGTCTCGTCAAAAGCAATTTCTCTTAGGAATTTATCAAAATCTTCGCCGGGATAATTGCTGTCTGCTCCGTAAGAATCGATGATCATGCCTATATTTCCGTCAGAATCTTTTACCAGATAGAGAACAGCATTGTCATCCGGGCTGCTTGGTCCTTCAAAACGATATGTTTTGATAATAGTGAGATCTGCAGGCTGGTAAATTCTTTCAGAATTTTCAAATTTCATTTCACAGTTTTCATTCATTCGGAATTCTCTGTGGACGCCTCTTTGTGCCAATTTTGCCATTACCTGGCTTAATGTTGTCATTTTATCAATGTTACCTGTGCTTTCCATAATACTATTTTCTCTTCAAAGTACAATAATTAAACCATTGCTTTATTTTATGTGGTATTGGCAAAAACAAATCAATTTTAAATTTTTTTTCAGTATTTGTTAACAAAAATTATAATGACAGAAAAAGGTTGGGTATGCTTTTTGCAATAAAGACCGTATATAAATCAGACAGAATATGAAAAAAGAAGTCGGAGTTTTACTGGCAGGAGGTGTTGGTCTTTTGGCAGTATTAAGTATCATAGGAATTAAAAAAATATTACACAGAAAAGATAAAAAATACAGTGATGCCTATTCGGATTATCATAGACATTTCGACGACAAAAACTACGACGAAGAATATCACGGCGTAGAATTTTATGCACTGAAGTAGTTAAAAAATATATCTAAATCATGTTAAAATCCGGAGCTTTTGAAGTTTCGGATTTTTCTTGTGGAAAACTTTAATGTTAAAATTTATTTTTTTAACATCATTACCCTCTAATTTTACATCAGAAATGCAGAACGAAAATATCATAAAAGGACAGGGCGCTCAGCGAAACGTTAACAACCGTTTCGACCGGTATACCTTTGAACCTGAAGATGATGATTTCGAAACGATAAAAACTTCTTTCACCGAAGTTTTCCCAAAAAGCATTGTCAATCAGGTGAAAAGTGATGATTTGCCGATGGAATATTCCATGAATCCTTATCAGGGCTGCGAACACGGCTGTTCCTACTGCTTTGCAAGACCTACTCATGAATATTGGGGATACAGTGCCGGAATTGATTTTGAGAGAAAGATCATGGTGAAGAAAAATGCACCGGAACTCTTAGAAAAGTTTTTTCAGAAAAGAGGATATCAGCCGTCTCCCATTTTACTTTCCGGAAATACAGATTGTTATCAACCCGCAGAAAGGCAGTTTGAGATTACCAGAAAGATACTGCAGGTTTGTCTGGATTACAGACATCCTGTCCATGTTCTTACAAAAAATGCTCTGGTTATTCGGGATATTGATATTTTGAAACCTTTAGCTGAACAGAATCTTGTGTCCGTTTCACTAAGCATTCCCACCATAAATGAGGAACTTAGAAGAAAGATGGAGCCGAGAACCAGCTCTGCTAAAAACAAACTGAAAGCCATAGAAATTCTGTCTGAAAATGAAATTCCCGTTAATGTCATGGTTGCTCCCATTATTCCGGGATTAAACAGTGATGAACCTTTAACGATACTGAAAGCCATTGCTGAAGCCGGAGCACAAGGGTTTGGATATACTCTGGTGAGATTAAATGATTCTGTAGAACCGGTATTCGTTAACTGGATTGAAAATGCGTTTCCAGATCGTGCACAGAAAGTATTAAATCTTATCCGATCCATGCGGGGCGGAAAATTAGGTGAGAAAAAGTTCTTCGACAGGCAAAAGGGAGAAGGAAATATTGCAGAAATGATTCATAATACCTTTAAAATAGGGAGAAAAAAATTTTTTGATGGTAAAGAATTTCCAAAACTTTCTGTCAAGAATTTTACAGGAACAAAAGATCAGCAGCTGAGGTTGTTTGATTGATGATTTCCTTCAATAACGAAAAAATAAACCGCTCCAATCAGGAACGGTTTTTTTATAACTTTTTGCAGTCCGGTCTACATATCTGTTACGGGACATTTGAAATCCTTGCTGCATGTAGCGCACACAATGATGTCTCCGCAAACATACATGCAGAATTCCGGTTCTTGCGGTAGGGATTTGATAACGCCTGCTCCTTTAATTCCTTTTAATTGACTTTTGCTTAATTTTTTTAAATTTTTCATATTGTTTTAGTTAAAAATTTGATAGTAATGTAAAGATAATCAAAAAATTAATAAATCAAACAGTTGTGGTATATTTTCAACAAATAATTTTATCAAGATTTGAATATTTAGATTTGTCTTGCACTAAGAGATTTAATTAAATAAAAAAACCGGGAAAATTACCCGGTTCTGTATTTATTTTTTAATCAATCCTAATTCAATTAATCTCTCGTGTAAAAATTCTCCTGCTGTTGTATCTTCATACAATTTAGGGTTGTTTTCGTCTACACAGTTTTCAAGAGCATTCAGTGACATAGAACTCACGGGATGCATAAAGAAAGGAATTGAATATCTTGAAGTTCCCCACAATTCTCTTGGCGGATTTACCACTCTGTGAATCGTAGACTTCAGCTTATTGTTGGTATGTCTCGAAAGCATATCTCCAACGTTAATCATCAGTTCATCCGGTTCTGCGATCGCATCGATCCATTCTCCGTTATGATTCTGAACCTGAAGACCTTTCCCCTGAGAACCCATTAAAAGGGTAATCAGATTAATGTCTCCGTGAGCGGCAGCTCTTACCGCATCATCCGGCTCTTCCGTGATCGGCGGATAATGAATAGGTCTTAAAATAGAGTTTCCTTCTGCAATTTTATCATCAAAATAAAATTCATCAAGACCAAGATACAGTGCCAAAGCTCTCAGAACATACTGTCCTGTTTTTTCCAACATCTGGAAAGCTTCTTTCCCTACTTCGTTGAATTTTGGAAGTTCTTCAACGATTACATTGTCCGGATACTCGCTTTTGTATTGGGAATCATCAGACACATATTGTCCGAAATGCCAAAACTCTTTCAAGTCTCCTTTTTTGAAGCCTTTTGCAGTCTCCTTACCGAATCCTACATAGCCTCTTTGTCCGCCAATCCCCGGAATCTCATACTTCTGTTTTGTTTCCGTTGGCAATTCAAAAAAGTTTCTTACCTCTCCATACAGTTCATCCACCAATTTGTCATCAAGAAAATGGCCTTTTAAGGCTACAAAACCAATTTCTTCATAAGCTTTTCCGATTTCATTTACAAATTTCTGTTTGCGTTCCGGGTCACCCGAAAGGAAATCACGCAGGTCTACACTAGGTATTTTATCCATTTTTAGAAATTTACGAACTGCTAAATTACAGATTTTTAAATTAAAAATTATTTCGTGTTACGCATTTATCAGTTAAATTTGTATTATGAAAAAATATTCTTCCAAAAGAAGTATTCAGATACTTGCACACCTTCTTCAGCAATACGGAATTTCAGATATCATTGTTTCCCCGGGATCCAGAAATGCACCTTTGGCGATTCATTTTTCAGAGATCGACAGTTTCAACTGTTACAGTATTGTGGACGAAAGGAGTGCGGCTTTTGTAGGAATGGGAATGGCGATGAGCGAGAAAAAACCTGTTGCAGTTACCTGTACAAGTGGTTCAGCCTCCGTAAATTATTATCCTGCGATCACGGAAGCTTTTTATTCCAATATTCCGCTTTTGGTATTAACTGCTGACAGACCAACGGATTATGTGGATATTTTCGACGGACAGACGATCCGTCAGAATAATCTTTTTCATCAGCATTCTTACGGAGATTTTCAGCTTTTGGAAGACGGAAAGGAAAATGCGGAAGATATTAATTTTGATATTATTAAAAAAGCGATTGAACTTTGTATTGAAAAACAAGGTCCGGTTCACATCAATATTCCTCTGGAAGAACCTTTGTATGAATTAATTTCAGAATTGCCGACTTTCCCGACGGTTGAAAAAACAATCAAACAGAAAGAATACGAAATTCCTTCCAATCTTGTGGCAGACTGGAATACTTCACAAAGAATCATGATTCTTGTGGGAACCAAAGATCACAGTCCGGAATTGGAAAATCAGCTAACGCAGTTGGTTAAAAATCATACGGTTGTTGTGTTGAGTGAAGCAAATTCAAATTTATACCACGAAAAATTTTTCAGACATATAGACCGATACGTTTTCAATTTTACGGAAGAAGATTTTAAAATGTATGCACCGGATTTGCTGATCACAGTGGGGCAAAACGTTGTTTCCAAAAAAGTAAAACAGTTTTTAAGAAAGGCAAAGCCAAAACAACACTGGCATTTAGATCCTGTATGGCAGCCGGATACCTATTTTGCCCTGACCGAAAAGATCGAGGTAAAACCTGAAGTTTTCTTTTCTAAATTATTGAAATTTGTCAATCTCGAACCTAAACCTTATTTCAATCTATGGGATGTTTTAAGAGATAAAAAGGATGCAAAACATGAAAAGTTCATTAGTTCCGTGGATTTTTCAGATTTTTATTTTTTCAATAAAACGGCACAGATTGTTCCTGAAAATTATAATATTCATTTCAGCAACAGTTCGGCGATACGATATGCGCAGCTTTTCGATTATGGTAAAAGAAGAATTTACTGTAACAGAGGAACGAGCGGAATCGATGGTTCCACTTCTACAGCAATGGGATTTGCAATCAAAAATTCTAATCCTACCTTATTGATTACCGGAGATTTAAGTTTTTTCTATGACATTAACGGACTTTGGAATCAGTACATTCCGCCGTTTGTAAGAATTATGATTTTTAATAACGGCGAAGGAAATATCTTCAAAATTATACCGGGACCGGGAAATGCCAATCCGAATACTCTGGACGAATTTATCGCCACAAAACACCATAAAAACGCGGAATATTTAGCCAAACATTTCGGATTCTCTTATACAAAAGTAGATGAAGAGGTAACTTTAGACCGTGTTCTTGAAAATTTCTTTAAACCGGATGTTCAGCCTAAAGTATTGGAAATCAATACACAGGCTCTGCATAATGCAGATATACAGAAATCTTATTTCAACTTCCTGAAAGAAAATTAAAGATCTAAATATTCTTCATTTCCCGGCAGATTGATAATTCTGTCCAAAGGATAGATGAAGTTTTCGTCAAAATCATTCATCGCATTAATAATTTGGAAATGAGAGAATTGCTTTATATTCTGTAAAGTGATCTCGGTTTCTTTTACTTTTTTATGTTTTAAAAGATTTTGTCTCTGTACCCCGTTCAAAAGATAAGTTGAAGGTGTAAACCAGTCTTTGCCTTTCAGAAATAAAAGGTTGGAGTATGAAGTGTCGGTAATGTGATTGTTTTTAACGATAATAATCTCTTCCGCTTTGGATTTCATCTTCATTTTTTCCAGTTCTTTCCGGTCTTCAAACTTAAAAGAGTAATCATAACTGTTGTTTTCCACCAGCTGGAAATCATCAATTTCAGGAATTGCATAAGGAATCATTTGGGTACGGATCTTTTTATCAAGATCATACACAAGTCTCAACTTAAAAAGACCGTCTTCGTCATGATCCAGATGTTTGTACACCTTCGCAAGATCTATTGTGCCTTCTTTCCCGAAGTGGGCGAAAGTCTGGTCTACACGCTTCTGATGAAATTCAAGCAAATAAATTTCCTGATCTTCTACTTTAATGCTTTCAATGAATTGGGACATAGATTTTGTTTTTCATTTCCTGATATTCGTCTTCTAACCTGCTCATGTGTGTAATTCCGCCCCCGCTTTTAAAGAAAAGCTCTTCTCCTTCTTTTTCAATAAAACGGATCATTACACAACTGTCGACATTTTTTCCATCAAACCAACCACAAACTCCTGTATAATATCCTCTTTCATAACCTTCTGCATCCAGAATAATTTCCAGTGTTTTAGGTTTTGGAGCTCCCAAAATAGAACCTGCAGGAAGCAGTTTTTTCATAATGCTTCCCAGTTTTCCATTAAATTCAGGTTTGATGTTACCTGAAATTTCGGAACTCATTGCATACAAATCTTTTTGTTTTGTTTTGATGAAATCGATGTATTGAAATTTGTCAACCTTCACATCGTCTGCTACCATGCTCAGATCGTTTCGGAGCAAATCTACCACTGTGTAATGTTCGGCTTTCTCTTTTTTATCATTTTTAAGAATTTCTGCCGCATTATCCAGAGAAGCATCAATAGTGCCTTTCATGGGATAGGTAAAAATTTTTCCGTCGTTGATCTTTACAAAAGTTTCAGGAGAAAAAAATACGAAAAAATCTTTATAAAAAACTTTATATTTCGCGGAAGAATGATAAAATATTTCTTTTAGTGTTAAATTCGTCTCAATTTTAGTTTTTCGCGTATAATTTACCAGATAAGAATTTCCGAAGCGAATATTTTTCTGAACTTTATCAAATCCTGTTTTAAAGCTTTCCAAAGTTTCAGGATAAGAAATCCATTCTACTTTTTTGTTTAAATGAGGCTTTGTTTGTACGTTTGAAAAGTTTTGAAAATCAATTAATAAGCCTGAATTTTCAATTTCATCTTCTTTAAAGATTTCAACATTCTCCGTAAGAAAATCAATGATAAAAAAGTAGGGAACTTTCTGTAGTGAAAGTTCATCCATTTCAATAAATTTTTGATGATTCGCCGAAAACATTCCGCAAAAGTAATTATTGATGTTTACTTTTGCACAAAATTTTTTTAATGGAAAACAAATATCCGCAGAAACCGGGATTAGATTTTATATTGAAGCAGGCATTTTTCTACTGGAATAAAACACTGATTTTTCAGCTGATGTTTTCGGTGCTTTACTTTGCCATATTTTTTACTTCAATGTTTTTCTTTGCAGAAAAATTCGGAGTTCTGGATCAGCAGCAGGAACTTCTAGAAGCCTATAAAAATGGAATGGATGCTTATTTAGCAAAAGCTGCGGAACTTGGGCAAACAGATAATTCTCGATATTTCAGCTATGCTTTACTGGGGACACTGGTTTTCCTTTATCCTTTAAATCTCGGATTTTTTCAGATTTTCAGAAAGATTGATTTAAAAGAGAAAATTGAGATCGGAGATTTGCTGGCAGGTTATAACGGCACAAATTTCTTCAGATATATTTCTTACGGTCTTTTTTGGTTTTTGATTTATGCCATGATTTTCAATACCTTAATTTTGCCTGTAATCTGGGTTTGTATTACAATATTTGTAGCTCCTATGATGTTTTTTATGAACCGAACCATCTTCGAATCGATTTCTTTGAATTTGAAAGCATTGAAGATGTATTTTCTGGAAATATTTGTCTGTGTGATGGTTGCGGTAATTTTTAAATACATTGGATTTACTTTATTTTTTGTAGGAGGTTTATTCACTTTTCCGTTCTGGAATGCAATGATTTATTCACTTTATAAAACCATTTTCTCCGAAAAAGAATAAAATTGACGTGTTTTTAATGTATTTCTGCTAAAAAAATATTAATTTGGTAGTAATAACATTAAAAAATTACACCATGTCAGAATTTAATGAATTTGACCAGCAGGGTTCTGTTCCGGAAAAAAGTACAGGGTCCATTATTTCTCATGCTTTCGAAATCTATAAAGGAATTTTTCTTTATGCGATTGCTGCAATGATCGTTTATGTAATTGGCGATTTTGTATTACAGTCTGTTACAGGTTATAATTCCTGGGAAGGCTTTAGCGGTTTCAGAGATATTGGGGATGGTGATTTTTCTCAATATAATTATTTGACCCGACCGGGCGCTTCTTTGTATTATTCTGTTTCAAGTGTTTTTGGCATCCTGTTTTCTCCTATTTACGTAGGGTTAATTTATATTGCCAATAAGTTTAATACTAAAAATGCAATAGAATTTTCTGATCTATTTATCGGGTATCGTCAAAATTTAGGAAATATCCTTCTGTACTGCTTATGCACTACAATTATTTTTGGTATTTCCGCAGCACTGTGCGGGATCCCGTTCTTGTTTGTTTATCCACTTTTTCTTTTAGGTTATCCTATCCTTTTGTTTGAGAATGCAAATGCAATAGATGCAATCAGCAAAACTTTTAACATCGCGAAAGAAAATTACGGTACGTTTTTAGGTGCAGGTCTGTTGGGCGGATTAATTAGTATAAGCGGAATTGTTCTTTGCTGTATAGGCATCATAGCTACTTTTCCGTTTATCATGATCGTAATGTATTCTACTTACTGTGCCCATTTAGGAAAACCAAGACAAATAATAAACAAATAATGAATAAAAATGAACAAATCAGCAGCGTTAAAATAAAGCAGGTATTTCTTCTTGCTATCATTTTGGTTCTTACAGGTTTAATCTGTTATAATCTTGCGCTGTTTATCCCTTCTGTTCTGGGGGCAATTACCATCTATGTGGTTTGCAGGAAGTATAACTTTTATCTGCAGGAGGAGAAAAACTGGAAACCGTGGCTTGCGTCATTAACACTGATGTTTGCCAGTTTAGTCATTCTTATTCTTCCCATTTATTTTATTGGAGATCTTTTAATTGAGAAATTAGGAAATGCGCAGGCTTACATGGATAAGTTTAACGTATTTCTGGAAAAAATTCATACTTATATTTTCGATAAAGTAGGGTTCGATATTTTAAGCAAAGAAAATATGGACAAGCTGAAAAGCAACGTAGGGCAGTTTTCTACAAAAGCTCTCAGCGGAACTGTAAATACATTAACCGTAGTTATGTCGATGTATTTTATTCTCTATTTTATGTTGGCAAAGCCGCGTTTTTTTGAAAGAATTCTGTCGTCTTCCGCTCCTTTGAAAAGAGCCAATGTATCTATGATCGGCGAAAAGATGAGAAAGCTTATCATGGCAAATGCCATCGGAATTCCCGTGGTTGCTATCGGACAGGGTATTGTTGCACTGGTAGGATATTTTATTTTTGATGCGCCAAGCCCGGTTTTACTTTTTGCATTAACGGCAGCTGCTTCGATGGTTCCTGTGGTGGGCGCAGCAATTGTGTATATTCCGGTCTGTATTTATATGATTGCAGAGGGAAATACGGGAACAGGACTGGGATTGGCTGCTTACTGTCTTATTGTTGTAGGATTAACCGATAATGTGCTTCGTTTTACGCTTCTGAAGAAGTTAGAAGATATCCATCCTTTAAACACCGTTTTCGGGATTATTATGGGAATGAATTTATTTGGATTCATGGGATTGGTTTTCGGTCCGATTTTAATTTCGTTAACTTTGCTTTTGATTCAGGTATACAGAAATGAGTTTTCGGATGATGATACTCCTGAACTTGAACTTCCGAACAAAAATGAAGAACTGGAAGGTAAAATAGATTTAATGATATAACATGGAGAACGGAATAAACCCTGAAATACTACAGGAAATCTGCGTTGTTAAAATGCCTTTCGGAAAATACGAAGGAACCATTCTCGCGGATCTTCCGATAAGCTATCTTGAATGGTTTTGCAGAAAAGGAATGCCAAAAGGCAAGCTGGGAATGCAGTTAGCAACGATTTACGAAATAAAACTGAATGGTTTAATGGATTTGCTGATTCCAATTCGGGGAGGAGTGGTGAATTTTCAAAAGCCTAAAACAAAGACGTATAAATTTTAGCATAAAGTTTCGGGGGGCGGGGAAATTCCGCCCAAACAATTTTTTTTTAAAAAAAAAAAAAAAAATATTTTTTGTCCCCAAACGCAAACAGAATTAAGTAGAAGTAAAAA